>CAYVVO010000001.1:0-5315 GCA_964455275.1 uncultured Candidatus Bathyarchaeia archaeon
AACCGAGAGACTCTTCGGAATAAAACTTAGACATGGCGCCCTCTATCCCCTCCTCAACAGCCTAGAAGCCAACAGCTATGTCAAAAGCAAAAAAACAACCAAAGAAGGACGCGTACGAAAAGTTTACCAGATCACCCCAAAGGGGACACAACTCGTTAACGCATACCGCGAATTCCTAAAAGAACAACTAAAAGGACTGGACATAAAAGAGGCATAGACATGAATGAAACTCCTAGCCAAGAAGAGATGATGGAACAAGTGCAAAAACTTCTTGAAGAGAGAGGCAGAAAAGCCCTAGAACTAGCCAGAAAAACGGTTTTAGATGAAAAAATCGAGTCAAAAGAGGTCCGCGAAGCCCTAAAATACTTTATGACCGAATACTGGCACGACACAGCCAGACCAGCCCTACTTTCCCTTGTTTGCGAAGCCGTAGGCGGCGACCCAAACATTACCACGCCCATAGCGATTCCAATGTCGTTGATAAGCGGAGCCATAGACATACATGACGACATCATCGACCAATCAGAAGTTAAGGACTCTCGTCCCACTGTCTTCGGAAAATTCGGCAAAGACATAGCATTACTCGTTGGAGACGCCCTCCTATTCAAGGGGTTTGCACTATTACATGAAGCAGTTGAGAAAGGAATTCCAGCAGAAAAGGTTGCAGTCATCAGCGAGATAATTAAGAAAACGTTTTTTGAGTTGGGAGAAGCGGAAGCATTAGAACTCCAATTTCGAGGACGAACAGACGTTACACCAGAAGAGTGTCTTCACGTAGTTAGAAAGAAAGCAGCAGACGTAGAAGCCCACACACGTATCAGCGCAATTCTTGGGAATGGTACACAAGAGGAGATTGAAGCGCTCAGTGCATATGGTAGGCTTTTGGGGATGCTGATAATCTTGAGAGACGACATGATAGACATGATCAACTTTGAGGAAGCTGTGCACCGAGTCAAAAAGGAGCACCTGCCCCTGCCAATCATCTACGCTTTGCAAAACCCTGAAACTAAATCTATACTTTACCCTATTTGTAGGAAGAAAGAAATTACAGAAAAAGACTCGGAAGAACTCTTATCAATCGTAGTGAAAGCGAAAGGGTTTGATCTTACGGACGAGTTTATGCAAAGAATGGCGCAAGATGCGTTCGAAAAATTGGAAAAAGTGGAAAAGAATAAAAACTACTTGATGACACTAACTTACGGGATGCTTTTACCGGAATGGAAAAGCTTCTTAACGCCACCAATAACGAGTAGGTAGTCTTTTTTCCATTGTTCGCTCACCTGTATATGTGTTGTACATATATCCCTATATAACTTTTGTTCTACACATCTACAGAAAACCAGAATCCTAATCTAAAATCTTGTTTTCTAGTTCTCAATTCTTAATTGGTAGAACATTCAGTTTTCATAATGAGTAGTGTATCGTATGCCACAAGAGCCAGAAGAGGAGTCAGGCATAGCTAGGAAAGACTTTTTCATAGTTTTCTTCTTGCTGTTCAACGCGCTCATATGGTGGTTTGTAATGCAAATAATTATAGAAGATACACTGTTTGTTCTCGGCGCGTCAGATCCACAAATCATCGTTGTTTTATCGTCTTTTTTTGCTGCAATTGTAGCATCGAGCATAGTTGGATCGATTCTGTCAAAAAGAATCAGAAGACTCCGTTTTATTTACGCATGGACAGTATTAGGGGCAGGCATTTCGTTTTTACCTGCTCTATTCAGCATTTCTTCAGTTATTCACCTTCTAATTCTTAGCGTTCTCTTTGGTGCCTCATTTGGATTGGGCATGCCTTCATGTTTAGCCTTTTTTGCAGATTGGACGCGAGTTGAAAGTCGGGGACGAAAAAGTGGAATATTACTCTTGATCATCAATCTAAGTGCTCCTCTGTTCGTAATAATGTTTGGAACATTGGATTTGGTGACAAGCTCGGTGATTCTGGCAGCGTGGAGAGGTTTTGGACTAATCGTGTTACTTTTGAAGCCAGAAGAAAATGAGATTGTTTCTGAAAAGAAAAAGATTCCTTCTTTCTCATCCATCATTCACAATCGAACTTTTGTTCTCTATTTCGTTGCGTGGTTTATGTTCTGTTTAATAGATCGTTTTGAGACGCCAATTCAGAAGAATTTTCATGGTGATTCGTATAATCTTGTAGCCATAGTAGGACCCCTACTTGGCGGCATTTCTGCCTTTGTTGGAGGGCTGTTAGCCGATAGGATTGGACGAAAACGGGTGGCACTCTATGCTTTTGTTAGTTTAGGAATCGCATACGCGTTAATAGGTATTACCGCTGCTCCAGTGGTTGCATGGTTTCTTTCCTTTAGTGTTATCGCTATATCCGCTGGAATAATGTGGGTGCTCTTCATTATGATATTGTGGGGAGATCTGTCTAAGTTTGTTACTAGCGAAAAATATTATGCGATTGGGATAATTCCCTTCTTTATCACTAACATAGTTCAACTGTTTTCAGCTGAATATTTTACTGATATTCCGGTAACCAGTGCTTTTTCATTGGCTGCCTTCTTCTTGTTCGTGGCTGTTCTTCCCTTATTGTATGCTCCTGAGACTTTGCCTGAGAAGAAGATTGAGCTTAGGCGGCTTAGAAGCTTTGCTGAGGATGCGAAGAAGGCTAAAGAAAAGTACGAAAGAAAATTGGATGATTAGAATTTTTCGACTTTGGTGGCTAGTTTGTCCAGCGTCTCCGTGAATGGGTGATCTGGTCTTTCTTCTGTGAATATGAAGTCTCCTGCTGCCCGAAGAACCTCACAGTAGCATGGAATGGTGGCTAATATGGGGAGACGGTGTACGCTTTTCATGTGCTTATCGAACTTCTTTCGCTCTTTCTCGGATGACAGGTAGTCTGCAATCACTTTGTTAATCAAGATTCCCGTCTTCTTCTCGAAGAGGTCATAAAGTTCACTGGTCATCCGCTGACTACCATTAATGTCTGAGGCATCCAAGCTGGTCACCACCAAGACAACATCAGCGGTAACAATGGCGTTTATTGAAGAATACTGAAGCCCAGGGCTGGTGTCCAAAATAATGTAGTCAAGATCACCGTCGTTAAGAAGAGAAGACCTGAGAGACAGCAGCCTGCCTAAAGCCTTCATCTCCCACTTCCTATCCTTCGCGGTCATATCCCTGATCGCCTCAGTGGACGGGTTTGCCAGCGCAACCAGCAACTTGCCGCCGTTACCGTGATCTTTGGTCGCGTCGATCAACACTTTGTCGATTTCGCAGATGCCGTTAAGGTAATCGTTCAGCCAGTACTCTGCCTTTTGGTCTTTGAACAGGGCGTGAAGGCTTGGCGCACGAAAATCCAAGTCCATCAGACAGACCTTTTTGCCTCTCCTAGCATAAGAGGCTGCCAAGTTAACTGAAAGCGATGTTTTTCCGGTTCCACCCTTATACGAGTGAACTGCAATAATTTTTCCCACCATTTATTATCAACCCTCCTTATCAACAAAGAAGTAAGCCTTGCGACCTCTCCTCTCCTTCTTCATGTAACCCATCACCACTAACTGGTTCAGATAACCGCTCTCCACCGCTCTCGCCCGCCTTGTCTGCTCAGAAACCTCATCGGCTGTCGCTTCCTCCAGCTTGCATAGGGCAACAGCTGTTTTTCTCAGATGGTCAGGCAGAGACAGCAGCGTCATTACGTCCAGTGCTTCAGGCAGATCTTCTGGAAGCTCTCTTTTGCCATGCTTCTGGATTTCGATCATCACGTCTATCTTCTCGTTTAGCTGTTCAAGATTTTCTCTGATTTTTTCTAGCAGTTGCGTTGATTTCGTCTCGAGCTTTCGGTATGCTGACATAGTTGTGGTCCTCAATGTGTTTTCTGTATCTACCGTATTGTAGCTCACAAGTTTATTAAATCTTACGATATATTAGTTCATATTTTCAATTTAAACAAACACACCAGAAGCCAGAACAAAACAGATTGACTGAACAAAAGAACAATAAAACAAAGATGGAAGATGGAGGAAGCTTCGCTAATAGAGGGAAGCAGGTATTCTAGTCTGACCATCTTCGATGACAGGCAGCATAACCTTCAGTTCTCTGAAGTACTTTAGAACCTTCAACCCCTTTTCTGAAACGGCGTAAACTATCCTTTTCTTGCCCACAGTCTTCTCTTCAACAAGCTCCTGCTCGATAAGAAAGTCCAAGTACTCCTTGAGGACACTGCAGTTAACGTTAGCCTTGTACATGATGTGCGTTAGCTTAAGTGGACCCTTGTGAGCCAGCACCTTGAGGATATCGATATACATCTCGAGTTTTGATCTTCGCATGTTAACGCCTCTTGAGCTATTTCATCCCATTTTATATATATCATTTATGGATTCGGAGTAAAGTTTTTTTGGGGTTTATTTTCACTATTGAGTTGCTTTTGTTTGGATTCTCTGGAAAACCAAGAGTCGATTCTGAAGAGCCGTAACCATGTCATCTGCCAGTATATATTGAAGTTCAGGGGTGAGCGTGTGAATTTCGCTAGTGAAGGCTTCCAGCATCATCTTCTGGAGTTTTTTGCGGTTTTGGGGAGAGAACGATTTTTTCATCACATTTTTCTCCTAATGGGTAATTGGCTTAATGGTTACTGTTGGTATTTAACAGTCTTATGAACCACAAATATGAACCCAAAATACACTTTTTGGCGAATCATACCCCAAAAAGAACCTTAATTTTCTCCTGAACTGCATAAATAACTCCCCATTTAATAACAATAACAAACAAAGTAGCCACCAAAAACAGTGACAAAATACTTCATGATCAAAACTTGGATATATTCAACTAGTGCTTTTCCAGTTCATTCCGATGTTTTCTGAAGAACAAACGAACCGACTCCGTCAAATCATACTTCTCCACTTCTTCCAACGAAACCCATCTGGCATCTGTCACGTCGCTGGTAGGCTTCAAAACGCCTTCCTTCGGTCGGGCAAGAAACTGCAGCAGAACATAATGGTACCGGAGACGCCCACTCTCATCCACCTTTAGAATGTCATAGACATCCATTGGCGTGCCATCAACAAGCTCAACATCTAATCCGCACTCCTCCCTCGCTTCCCGCACCGCAGCATCTCTAACAGCCTCCCCCAACTCCACCGCTCCACCCGGAAAACTCCACTTCCCCAACGCAGGCTCAGCACCCCTCCTCACAAGAACAAGCCTGCCACAGTCCACATTAACCACCCCAACACCCACAACAGTCTTCAATGGGTACTAACGCCTCAAAAACAAACCTCCAATAATGTCCAATGTCTCTTCCAATAATAGTTTTCCGCAAAACCACAAAACAACCCAGTACACGCCCATATTAG
>CAYVVO010000002.1:0-3398 GCA_964455275.1 uncultured Candidatus Bathyarchaeia archaeon
ACTGGAATGGGAAGCCTACGTGTCCGGCAGCACATCAGCGGGAACGGGTATACAATATGGGGATGGAAGAGTTTTCCCCGGGTCATTTGAGACTCACCAGGTGGCTCTTAACGCCACTACAGGCGACGTTCTCTGGGATACGCAGACAACAGGGGCAATGAGCTTCTCCGGCTCCTATTACGAGGGCAAGTTGCTCAAGGCAAGCGAGCACGACAACATGTTCTACTGTTTCGATGCTGAGACCGGCAAAATACTGTGGAGATACAGCCCGGGAACCCAGCTTGGATACTGGGTCAGCGGCTGTGCTGCAGCATACGACATGGTCTACGAGCTTAACAAGGATGGGCACCTTTACGCCTTGGATGTGAACAGTGGGCATCTGGTGTGGAAGTATGAAGGTCCGGGTTACCTGTTTTGGCCAGGGTGGCCTGTGGTTGCGGACGGCAAGGTGTATGCTACAACTGGTCAGAGTGCATCGTATGATCCTTACACTTTGGAGTACAGCGAATCCGAGTTTGTGTGTCTCGACGCTTTCACGGGGGAGCTTGTGTGGGAGTTGCCTATAGAGACTCATTGTCCAAGAGATTCGATTGCCGTTGCCTATGGTAACTTGTACGTCATCCCCGGATACATTGAAGAGATGAAGATGGACAGCTACATAACTCTCGACGAGGTTTGGGCTATCGGCAGAGATTCATGGTCTACGTGGCGTAACGATTCGGAGAACAGTGGCGCTGGACAGTCAGGACCCACGGAACTGAATCTCAGGTGGAAGTTTGGAACAGGCGGAGGAGTCGCCTCCACGCCAGTCATTGCCGAGGGGCGGGTTTATGTGGGTTCGCAAGACAAAAACGTTTACTGCATAGACGCGAGAGACGGAAGATGTTTATGGAGTTTCATGACTGTGGCTCGAATTAAGTCGTCGGTGGCTGTAGCTGACGGCAGGGTGTATGTTGGACCTGACGACGGGTATGTTTATTGTCTGGATGCAAAGAACGGCACCCGCATATGGAGTACAGAGGCGGGAGGCTACATCGAAGCCAGCTTCAAGGCTGTTACGGGAATACGTTCCTCTCCCATGGTGGTGGGGGACAGGGTGTATGTTGGGTCGCTGGACACCAATCTATACTGTCTTAACGCCGGCTCGGGAGACATCGTTTGGACCTATAAAACGGAGGGGTACATCACTTCTTCTCCAGCTGTGTCAGATGGCGCAGTTTATATCACTTCGCAGGAGCCCAACAGCGGGGCACTCTACAAGATAGATGCTGCTGAAGGTTTGCTGGTTTGGAGATGTGATATTCCGTATGTTATGGTGGCGGATAGAGGCGTTGACCTGCATGTGTCCCCAACAGTCGCGGATGGACTGGTCTTTGTGGCAGCGAACAAGCAGAATTACTATGGGGTAAATGCGGAGACGGGGGATATTGAGTGGACATACTTTACCACTGAGGGCACAGAAGGCATAGGAGGCTATCTGGTTGCCTCTACGGCGTATCATGATGGCGAACTCTACGTTGTTGACATGTTCTTCATAACAGCCCTCGACGCCGAATCTGGGGAAGTGGCTTGGAAGAGCTGGATAGGAACCGAGCTGTACACCTCACCTGCCTATGCTGACGGCAAAGTTTACGTCACCACAGACAGGCGCTTCGTTTATGTTCTTAACGCCACAAACGGAGATAGGCTCTCCTTTTTCGAGATGGGCTCTAACAGCTGGTCAGCTCCCTCCCTGTATGAGGGCAGGGTGTACTTTGGAAGCAACGATGGCTATGTTTACTGCCTAGACGAGGAGACAGTGACGTATGGTCAGATTCTCGCCGAACTAGACAAGAGTGAAGTTAAAACCGGTGAAACCATCACGGGCTGTGGTCAACTTACGCCCGGAATCGCTTATGCGCCCATAGGTGTGACTTTCGTGAAGTCCGACGGCACCGTAGAAAGCATACAAGTTGCAGCCCAAAATGATGGCGCATTCAGCTTCAACCATACACCGGACGTGGTTGGCGAGTGGACGGTTTCCATTTGGTGTTCAGGGGCAACGTATATCATGCAAAGTGCGGAGCTGTCCTTTAGTGTGGCTGGAAATCAACAAGCAGATTCACGGGTTTCAGGTATACCCGCAGAGTATGTCGCTGCTGCAGTTGTCACCGTAATCGTGGCGTTGATTGCTGTTGTCGCTTACTTGGTAGTTAAGAGAAGGAACAGAAGTTCGCCTGTTGTGATTAGCGACTGACCATTGAAAAGATGATTTAGACTGAGTGTTCCGCTGCTTCAGAGTAGACCTGAAACAGTTTTTGGGCACAAACATCCCAAGAGAAAGTTTCGCTAACGAACTCTCGACCAGAACGCCCCATCTTCTCCCGTAGCGGCTTGTCCGAAAGAAGGGTTAAGATGGCGTTGGCTAGTTCGTGACTGTCCGGTTTAACCAGCAGCCCAGTTTCCCTGTTTTTCACGACTTCTTTTATGGCGGTGACGTTGAAGGCAACCACTGGCTTAGCTGTGGCTTGAGCCTCCAATAGTGTGATGCCCTGTCCCTCCTGAATTGAGGGTGAGGCAAAAACGTCAGCGCAATTGTATAACTTGTGAAGCATCTCCTCGGGGACGTAACCTAAAAAGGCAAACTTGCCGGAGACACCCTGCTCTTTTGAATAGGAAATCAGATGGCTTTTGAGTGGACCGTCCCCGACTACCACAAACTTTGTTTCCTTGTTTTCTTTGATGACCTGTTTGGCTGCTTCGACCAGATAATGCAGCCCTTTTCTGGGTATCAGGTTTCCAACGAAGAGTATGACGTGTTCGCTGTTTCCGCCGATCACATCCCTGACGTTTTCGCAATCGTCGGTGGGCTTGAACCGCTGGGGGTCAACGCCGTTTGGAACTACCCTTATTTTCTTCTCGTCAACACCGTACAGCTGAACCAGTTTTTGGGCTGAGTATCGGCTGACTGTAACTATCAGGGTTGCCTCTGTGGCTGCCTCCTTTTCGATTCCTGCGAGGTGCCGCATGAAAACGTTAGAGAGCTTCATTCTGAGGGACGGAGACACGCTTTTGGACGATTGAATATGCTCATCCGCCAGAACCCCGTGAACTGTCTGTATGAACGGTTTGCCGATTTTCCGTTTCTTGAGAGCCTTCAGGAAGCCGTAGCCGCTGACGGTGTGCGCCTCGTAAACGTCGGCTTCTATTGTGTCAACCATTTCGGAGAGGGAGCGGTTGAAAACCCAGTTGTCCAGCGGATAGAGCTTGTCGGTGGAGAAGCAGGGAACGAAGGTTATTCCGTCTATCACAGCGGTTTTGTTGAAGCCTTTTTTTGTTCCACTGTAAACCGTGGTGTCAACTTCGTTTACCAATCGTTTGGCGGTCTCGACTATTCGGCGTTCAACGCCTCCGAAGTA
>CAYVVO010000003.1:0-1827 GCA_964455275.1 uncultured Candidatus Bathyarchaeia archaeon
TGCCTCGGCATTGCTGACTATTATAGTGCCTTTCACAGGTTTGTTCGGCACAGTACCCCTAAGCCTAATGGATTGGGCAATCGTTCTACCGTTGTCATGTTCAGGGCTGCTTATCCTGCCTGAGATTTTCTATAATAGAAAGATTTGGCGCTGGAGATAAGCTAGAGAACTGGGATTCGCTGCCTAGAAATAGGTGGCTTAAATCCTTTTTTTCAATCTATATCCGAATTTCATAAGTAAAATAAGGTTCTCAGCATGAGCAATTTCTGAACAACAATGAGCAAAGCACCATTACGTCTGCGATTCATGTTCCACAGTTTCGGTCTCGGTTGCATAAGCAGTGCCATCTTTCTGCAGATGCTGGTTTTCTGGGAGATATCTCAAACAGGAATTTTCAAGGCAACCGAGCGGAACCAAACGATACTGTCGTTCGAGGTTTTTTTGGCAATATTTGCCTTGATTTATTTCGTTTATATGTACCAAAATTTTGTCCGTTCAATACGGTAAATTGCATCGAACCTTTTTTCTAAAAGTTTTTTCTAGGTTTCTGGAGTTCCGATAAAGAGGCATATTCAAAGAATGACAACTGTTAAATATTTCTCTATACGAAAAAGAGGGAACAGTGATTTTAAGAGGCGAAAAACAGTGACGCTCAAAAAATTATGTGTAATGGCGCTATGTACATTCCTTTTAACCTTAGCCTTTTGTGGGGTCGGCAAGTCAGCCCCTGAAGAAACAAAGAATGTGTATCATATCGATTATGGGGGTCTCACAATAGACATTACTGCCCCGATTCAAGCCTATCCCGGCGAGAACATCAGCATCACTGTGACAACGGAAGCCGTAACCCAAATTGACATCGAGTACATCTATGTAAGAATCTATGGGCTTGTAAACGCCACAACGGAAGTTACCTTAAGCAACATCACTCACATTGAAGATTCACCACTCACTTTTCATGAAGCAACATACGACATAGCAATCCCCGACAACCTTTCCCCCGGATTAACATACGGACTCATAAGTTGTAAATGGGATTTCATGGATTCACCGGAAAAGATTCCTTCATCAGGATTTGCCTTGACGTACATTAAAAACACGGCATTAGAACAGCTTCAAGCAGAATATGATGAATTGAATGCCACTCACCAATCTGTCATCCAAGAAAACACAGAATTGAAATCAGGCAGCAACGAAGTAGATTCTACCCGAAATCTGATGTACATCTTTATCGCAACAACCGTTGTTGCCAGCATCACCGTTGTTGTTCTGCTATTGAGAAAACCCAAAAAAGTCTGGGTCTAGAATCCCAATATTCTTTTCGCTTCCTCAATCTCTTCGGGCAGCAGTTGCCGTGGATAGTTATAGAGAGGACCACCCGGTCTTTCATTATAGTAGGGTCGGTTGCATCCTGGACACCCCGAAGTTAGAAAAGGCTCGCCAGTGTCTACGACTTCCAGCAGTTGTTCCTTAGGGACTCCGAAGTCTGTGAGACAACTGTTGCTGTCGAATGCCATGTTTTCAAATCGGCTTTTTCTGTGGGTTAAGAGGTAATGGGCAACCTGAATCCTCCGGTAACTGCTCAGTGACGGCGGGGGATTGTTTTCAAGGGCGGTTCCGGGAATCGGTGTGAAGGCAAACAATCCTGGATATACCCCCGAATCAACACACCATTGAATCGTTTTGCAAACATCCTTCTCTGTTTCTCCAAGCCCCACAATAAGATGTGTGCTCACGGAGCCTTCGCCGAAGACTCTAACAGCCTCCCGCAATGCACCACGCTGTCTCTCCCAACGGTAAGGTCCGCCCATGTTTCTTCCTTTAACC
>CAYVVO010000004.1:0-3799 GCA_964455275.1 uncultured Candidatus Bathyarchaeia archaeon
AACAACAGTGGACACCACGGCAACCAAGAATGGAAACGAATGGAGGATAAACGGAACAAAAACCCTCATAACAAACGCGCCTATAGCCGACTTCATCACCGTTTTGTGCCAGACAGACAGCAGAGAAGTTCCACGCAAAAGCCAAACCCTGTTCATAGTGGACAAAGAGGCGCCGGGGCTAACAGTTACAAAATTGCCTAACAAGATGGGAATCCGATGCATAGCAACCGGCGAAGTCACCCTAAAAAACGTGAAAGTAAGCGACAGCAACATGCTAGGCGAACATAACAACGGTTTCAGCCACTCCATGGGCTTCTTCACCATAAGCAGAACAGTCATTGCTGCTCAGGCAGTGGGAACAGCGCAGGGAGCACTGGAAATCGCCCTCAAATACGCCAAAAAACGGCGATCAGATGGGCAGCCTATAATTCGGTTCCAGCAGATTGGAGCCAAGCTCGCCCAGGTAGCAACCGAAATCGAGGCAGCAAGACTTTTGACCTACAAAGCTGCATGCACAATAGACCAAAACAAGGTTGACCCGATGCTGACTTCCATGGCTAAACTGTACTCCAGCGGTGTGGCGGTGCGGGCGGCTGATGCTGCGATTCAAACTTTGGGCGGCTACGGTTACCTTGGCGAGTGCAGGGTTGAAAGGTTCTACAGGGACGCAAAAGTAACCGAAATCTATGAGGGAACATCCGAAATTCAAAGATTAGCCGTCCTCAAGCAGCTTATCAGATCATATTGAAATCTTAAATTCCGCCAACCACATCACCTCTTGAGGCATCTAACCGTGTCCAGGCAATATACCACAATAAAGGTCAGAAAAGAACAGACCACCGCATGGATAACCCTTGACAGACCAGACAAGCTGAACGCCATAAACTCCACCATGCTACAGGAACTATCAGAAGCACTGGACACCACAGAAAAAGACGCCAACGTTAGATGCGCCATAATCACCGGGGAAGGAGAAAAGGCATTCAGCGCCGGAGCCGACATCACAGAACTCCACAAACTCACACAAGAAACCGCTACAGAATTATCCACAAAGGGACAACAAGCCTTCACAAAAATAGAAACACTGCCCAAACCTGTTATAGCCGCAATCAACGGCTACGCCCTAGGCGGCGGACTGGAACTTGCGCTTGCATGCGACTTCAGACTCGCCTCTGACCATGCAAAATTGGGATTCCCCGAGATGAAGCTGGGGATAATTCCGGGATGGGGAGGAACCCAAAGGCTCGCATGGACTGTTGGGGTGGCAGAGGCTAAGCGGCTGATAATTTTAGGGGACAATGTGAAAGCCGAGGAAGCATTGAAGATGGGGTTGGTTGACAGGGTCGTTCCCCAGAAGGAGCTGGAGGCTGAAGCGGAAGCGCTGGCTCAAAGATTATGTGAATTCTCGCCAGCAGCACTGAAGTACGCGAAGCGTGCCATAAATTCTGTGACCCAAAGCCTTCTTGAGTCTGGATTAAAGAAGGAAACAGAGTTTTTTGCTCAGCTCTTCTCGGCAAAAGAGACCAAAGAGAAGATAGAGTCTTTCTTGTCTCAGGGAAACAAAAAAGAGGGAGACCTGTAAGTCAGAATAGCGTGGTTTGGCTGGGATGAAACACGAATAAAGTGGCGATTATCGGGGTGGGTCACAGCAGATTCGGAGACAGATCAGACGTTAACCTCTCCGAGTTATCGTTTGAGGCTGTCCAACCCTCCCTTGAAACTTCAGGATTAACAGCCAAACAGATACCTTACGTGACTGTGGGTTCGATGGGCGTCTGGTCAGAGGAGCCCTTACCAGCCGTTGTCATAGCAGAATACTGTGGACTAACCGGAGCCGGCTTGGTCCGATGCGAGGCAGCCTGTGCCTCAGGAAGCGCCGCCGCCTTCAACGCCTACTCTGCCATTAGGAGCGGTCAACTGGACACGGCGTTGGTTGTTGGAGTCGAGAAGATGAGGCAGATAGACACCCCAACGGCCTTGGAGATGATAGGCAGAGCCGGATATTACCTGTGGGAGTTCGAAAATTTCGGCATGACCTTCCCAGCCTACTATGCTGTTCACGCAGTCCAGCACATGGCAAAATATGACACCGCAGAGGAGGACCTTGCCTTGGTCGCCGTCAAGAATCATCGGTATGGCGCCATGAATCCGCTGGCTCACCTGCAAAATGAGATAACCGTGGAAAAAGTGCTTGGTTCAAGCGTGATTGCGTGGCCATTGAAGCTTTATGATTGCTGTCCAATAACGGATGGCGCCGCAGCCGTTGTGTTGGCGTCTGAGGAGAAGGTGAAGGAGCTGGGGGTGGAAGATCCTGTGTGGATAGAAGCTATAGGATTCTCTTCGGATACCGCTAGCCTGTCCAAAAGAGAAAACTATGTTGGGTTAGAGGCTTCTGTGAGGGCTTCAAGAATGGCTTACAGGATGGCTGGTGCCTCGCCGAAGGATGTGGATGTGGCGACAGTTCATGATTGTTTCACCATAGCAGAAATCATGGCGTATGAGGACTTGGGTTTTTGCATGAAGGGTGAGGGGGCAAGAATGGTTCGAGAGGGGGAGACTGAGGTGGGCGGCAGAATTCCAGTTAACGTTGATGGTGGATTGAAGGCTAAGGGTCACCCTATCGGAACCACTGGGGTCTCCATGCTTGTGGAGTTGACAAAGCAGTTACGAGAGGAGATAAAACCGAGGGCGAGGCAGGCTCCCATGAAAAACTATACAGCGTTAGCCCATAACACTGGAGGAACAGGTCACTACTGTTATGTGACGATACTGAGGAGATGAAAAACGTGGATAAGCCTTTGACATTGAAGAGCGCCAGAACATTGCACATAACCTACCGTCTGCCGATAAGCAGGACATCCCGTTTCTGGCAGGGACTAGAAGAAGGAAAAATTTACGCCACAAAATGCCGGAAGTGCGGAAAGCTGCATTTTCCTCCGGTTGCTGATTGCGGGGACTGCGGCTCATCAAACCTGAAGTGGACGGAGTTGGATGGGGAGGGCGAAATTGAAACTTTCACGCAAATAGTTGTGAAGCCAGCCAGCTTCTCGAAGGAAGCCGACTACATTGTTGCTATTGCTCGGCTTAGGGAGGGCGTTAGAGCGTTGGCTTGGCTTGTTGGCGTGGAAAGAGAAGGTGTGAAAGTGGGTATGAGGGTTAGGCTTGTGGCTAAGGTGACTTCTGATGGAAGGGTCAGCTATGAGTTTATTCCAATCTAGAAGAAGGTGAGGTCAACGGCGGACAGGGGCATTCAGCGTGTGGCTGTTATTGGAACTGGGTTGATGGGGCATGGAATAGCCCAGGCTCTCGCCGTGAAAGGCTATGAAGTGAATCTTCTGAGCAGACGTAACGAGAGTTTGAGGAAGGCGGTTCAGGAGATAGAGTGGAGCCTAAACAAGTTTGTGGAGAAAGGCAGAATCAGCGGGGGCGAGGCGGAGGCGGCTTTGTCAAGAATCGCCACAACCACCTCGTATGGGGAGGCGGCAGCTGACGTTGATTTGGCTGTTGAGTCCGTTTCCGAGAACATGGAGCTGAAGAGGCTGGTTTTCTCGAAAATTGATGAAACGGCGCCGTCCCATGCCATAATAGCAACTAACACGTCCACATTGAGCGTAACTGAGATGGGGAGGGCAACAGGGAGACCTGAAAAAACTGTGGGAATGCACTGGTTCATCCCCCCGCAGCTGACTGGGCTGATTGAAGTGATCAAGGGCAACGACACCAGCAGCGAAACCGTAAACGCCATAATGGATGTCAGCAGAAAACTTGGAAAAACGCCGATACTATGCAAGAAGGATGC
>CAYVVO010000005.1:0-6490 GCA_964455275.1 uncultured Candidatus Bathyarchaeia archaeon
GCAGAAAACAACGTGGAAATAAAGAATCTGCATATCAGAAACTTCCACAGCGGCATCAAATTCACTTATGGGTGGTCGCAGAATGGTTGCACAGACATTACCCTTTCCGGAAACACCATAACCGACAGCCAGTATGGAATAGGTTTCTCGATTTTCTCAAACAGCAACTATATTCTTGACAACACCATCGCAAACAACACATACGGAATTTACATAACAAACGCCCCAAACAACACCTTCAGAAACAACCAGCTGACTAACAACATATACAACCTTTGGATAAGCTGCGAAACATCAGTTCCAACGTCGCACTTCATCAACGACATCGACACCTCAAACACGATAAACGGCAAACCCATCATCTACTGGGTCAACGAACATGACAGAACTGTGCCATCCGACGCCGGATACGTTGGCCTAGTAAACTGCAAAAAAATAACTGTTCAAGACCAAAAACTCACAAGCAACAGCCAAGGAATACTGCTAGTAACCACAAGCAACTCGCTGATAACCAAAAATCATGTAACCAACAACGATTACGGCATCGCGCTCTTTGCGCCATACGGACAATGCATCGGCAACGTCATAACGGGAAACAACATAACAGCGAACATCAAGGACGGCATCCATTCGTGGCACTCTGACGGCACAATCATCACCGGAAACAGCATAACAGGCAACAAAGGGAACGGCATCAGCTTCTTCGAGTCTCCAAACGTTCACATCGTTGGAAACGACATAACAGGAAACAAAGGCTACGGCGTTAAGCTCTGGTTTCACTCAAACAACTGCAGCATTTACCACAACAACTTCGTAGACAACGAAAAAAGCGCCCTTGCGGATTCCCAACCCACCTGCTGGGACAACGGCACCGCAGGCAACTACTGGAGCGACTACACGGGCACAGACAGCGACGGAGACGGAATAGGAGACACACCATACATAGTAGACGAGAACAGCATCGACAACTATCCGCTCATGGGGCCTGCTCCATTAATCACAGAGTTCCCCTCATGGACACCACTACTGATTATGATAATTGCGGTTATGGCACTAGCCATCGTTTACAACCGAAGAATATTGAATGAAAAATGTAGGTCGAGATAGGCTATGAATAAAGCGGTAGTTGCACTATCCGTTATGTCTGCACTCTTGATTTCGATGTTAACTGCAGCCCAGTTAATTGAAGTAACATCAGCGAATCCGTCAACACAATGGATTAAAGACATCGGATCGTTCTCTTTGGGAAGCCGCAATTCTGTAATACAAACTGCTGATGGAGGATATGCGCTAACAGGAGGCAAAGATGGAGGCTTCCTGCTTCTCAAAACCGACCCGTCTGGCGACGTTCAATGGGAAAAAACTTACGGAACCGAAGCAGAATTCACAAGCTTCGCTAACGCTATCGTGCAAGCGGAGGATGGAGGATACCTCATAGCTGGACAGGGAACGCCTTGGCCCAACTTCATCGGTCCGAACGGAACACTGTTCAATCTCCTTAAAACCGATCCATCGGGAAATGTGCAATGGAACAGGAGCTACTCAACCGAAGACACACCCTTCATCGCCACGTCACTCATCAAAACCAGCGACGGAGGATATGCAGTAGCAGGATATGCAGAGACAGGACACACCATAATGGGCTCTGGAACAGGCTATGTGTGTTTAATTAAGACCGACGAAGCAGGCAACATCCAATGGAGAAAACAGATTGTAGCCGAGCCAATTTGGGCTCCATTTCATATTTCGGTTGTAGAAACTGACGATGGAGGATATGCGTTACTGACCGTGGCAGACTTTTCTATACAGGCAGTTCCGGCTGTGGAAAACGTTGACTTTTGGCTCATCAAAACCGATTCAGACGGCGATATACAGTGGAGTGAAACCCTTGGAGGGGCTCACAATGATCTTCCTAGCGCCTTTGTTGAAACTTCGGATGGCGGATACTTGCTAGGCGGAAGCACGCTGAGGAATTCTACTGTCGATTCCGTCACTTATCTTCAGCAAGATGCTTGGTTAGTTAAAGCTGATTCAGAAGGGAACATGCTGTGGAACAAAACGTATGGAGGTGAAGGCGCAGACAGTGTCACTTCTGTTTTGGAATCCCAACAAAGAGGATACGTTGTTGCAACCACAGTTGATGCATCATCAGAAAACCCGCCGTCTGGAGCTTTGATTTTCAAGACAGACACATCCGGCAACACAGAATGGACTGTTGAGTATCAGGGCGTAACCCAACCAGTTCTACACCCACTGCAAATTATAGAAACTGAGGATGGCGCTTACGTTTTTACTGGTTTTAGACCTCGAACAGACAGCACAGAACCTTTGTCATTTGTGCTTGTCAAGTTAACGGAACCATCAACGGTTCCCGAGGATTCTTGGGTAACAAAAGAGGCTATGCCTACTGCGAGGTCCCGATTTGGAATTGCAGTCGTAGACGACAAAATTTATGCTATTGGAGGAGTCGGAGTTAACCAGACTCAACACGGAGTTCTTGCAACTAACGAAGTTTATGATCCAGCATCAGATACTTGGGACACTAAAGAACCTATGCCGTCTCCAAGATGTGATTTTGCAGTTGCTGTCTATGATGACAAAATCTACACCTTTGGGGGTCGAATAAATCCAACGGAATATGGATACAATCGCGAAGATTACTTGGGAGTCACCGAAGTCTACAATCCAGAAACAGACACTTGGGAAACAAAAACCTCAATGCCAACAAATAGATCGGGGTTATCAGCAAACGTTGTTGACGGCAAAATCTATCTCACAGGTGGGATAAAATACTATAACCTTTTTCCATATATTTCACTCGTTAGTGAAACTGAAGTATACGATCCGGAAACTGATTCATGGACCACAAAAGCCTCGATACCCAACCCAGTTTTACATTATGTTTCTGCAGTAATTGACAATAAAATATTCGTAATTGGAGGTTCGGACATAAGGCATTTGGTACATTTTAATCAGGTGTATGATCCTGAAACCAACACATGGACTAAAGTGGAACCTATTCCCACTGGAGTTCGTTATGCAGGTGTGGCTGCTACAAGTGGTGATTATGCACCAAAAAGAATCTACGTTGTCGGTGGAGACACTGAAGAGTTTCCTTATGGCGTTAACCTAACCCAAATCTATGATCCAGAAAATGACTCATGGACTTACGGAACTCCAATGCTTACTTCACGTGACGAATTAGCTGCAGCAGTTGTAAATGATATAGTGTACGCGATCGGAGGTAGAAACGGACATTCAAGCCCAGATTACTTAGCAATAAATGAACAATACATCCCAATTGACTATATCCCAGAGTTTCCGTCATGGATTATCCTGCCCCTGCTCATCACCGCAACAGCGCTGATCATAATCTGCAAACAGAAACTACCCAAAAACAGGTAGCTCCAAAATCATATTAGGAGACTAATAACAGAATATTGTTGAAAACTAACTTTTTTCAGGAAAACCAAGCACAACCAACCATCAGTTGCCTAGAGCATCCAGAACACTTCCGAAAAAGTTCAAAAAGAGAGAAAGGCGAAAAAACACCCCGAAAAACAGTTGCAAATTCAAGTCACGTCAGCCTAATCAGCATTAGTGAATCTTAACATTTATATGCACTTATTAACCTTTCAGTTAACCAAAAGTTTCTATGCAAACTTACGATTGGGGACATAGAACAGATGAACCAAAGCGACAAAAGCTCCATCATGCGCATTGTCAAAAGAATCGCTGACACAAAACTAAGCGGCGTTGCACTTCAGAAACTGGAGCAAGTCGCAACCAAGGTGGGCGTAGAAGAAAATGAGCTGCTGCGGCTTTACGTTGAAAGCAAGAACCGTTCTCTGATAAAAAGCTTCGCATCCACACCCTACAAAGAAAGAATCCTGCTGCTGCCTCAATGCCTCCGCGCCCCAGATTGCCCCGCAGAACTAGGCAAATACGGCTACGAATGCCAAGAATGCGGAAGATGCAGCATAAAAACGATCAAGCAGATGTCCAAAAAATTGGGATATAAGGGCATATACATCCTGCCTGGAGGAAGCATAGCACAAAAACTTCTCCTAGAATTGAAGCCAAAAGCATGCATAGGAGTTGCCTGCTCCAAAGAGCTTGTCCTCGGAAGCTTCCTCTGCGAAAAAATGGGGGTCATAGGCCAAGGCGTAGCATTGCTTAGAGACGGCTGCATCAACACCCTCGTAGACCTCGGAACCCTAAACAACGCCCTAAAAGTTCGCCAATTTTAACTCCCTAACCAAGAGACGTGTTGCCTAACGCTTCAAGAATTTTCTTCGGCGAAAAGGGAACAAGAACAGCGGATTTAAGGTAACGCCCCAGCTTCGGAATCAGCCCCACAGCATCGGTTCCCAGCTTGCAGACAACAACCTGCTCCAGAACACCCAAAGACTCAACCTTGATGATGTCCCGAAAGTGCCTCGACAACTTCACAGCCCGCTCAACATCAGAAAAAAGGGAACCCAAAACAACCAACCGATCAAACCTGCAGCCAACCCACCCGCTGAACAGAGAAAACTGCGCCTCAGACAAGCCTGCCTCCACATTTTTGTTTCCCTCCACAACATCGTCAGCAACCTTGACCTCAAGCGGCATGTTATCATATAAACAAAAAAGCTCAACCAAACTTTGAAGCGGAACCTCTTTTCCGTCAGCCAACTGAGCACACAACTGCCTCCCCGAAACAACAGCGTCACAAGTTTCAGGAGAAAACACCCCCAAATCCACGTAAAGCTCATCCTTGCTTCTGTTGGGAAAAACCACCTTACCCTGCACCACAGAAAACTTCTTCAGCTCATCCACAGAAACGGGCGCCAACCCAACTTCGCGGTCAAGCAAACTCAAGGCTGCGGTTTCATCCTCGCCAGAAACCTCTAGCTGTATCCATCCGCGGTCTGTTGTGCCAGCGAAACTCAACTGAACTTTAAGTCCGCTGACCAAACCTGAATATAGATTCTCAAAGGTTTCAGGGGAGCCTGAACCGTAAAGCTTCTCAAGCACCGTGACTGTCGACATTCAAATCGCCTATCAAAGGAAAAAGCTCCTCATGGAGCCTTATAATCCGATCTATCGCAGGATGATGCTCCCCAAGCTTCCTAGAAAACTGCTCTATTGTCTGCTCTATCGGCACCACACGGGAACTTTCAATCAGCTTGTCAGCGTAAGCCACAAGCTTTTCTTCCAAAGTTGAGGGAAAATAGTCTTTCACGGGCAAACCAACCTCTTTCGCTTCCTCAGCGGCTATGCCCCCGCCAATGTGACACTCAATAATGGCTACAATAGACTCCGGCAAGTTCAGGGATCTGGCGATTTCCACACCCACAACAGCGTGATCCACGTCATGCGTTTTTGAGCGCCCAATGTCGTGAAGAAGAGCGCCAACTTCCACAAGATCCACATCAACATCTAATCCCTTCTTTTCGCAGGCTTCAGCGAACTTCACGGCAAGAGCAGAAACCGCCTTGCAATGAGCAATAACCCTTTTGGAGCACCCCGCCTCAGAAAGAAGCCTCAGCGCCATCTGGGACGACGGCAGTTCCTCATTCACTTAATTCCTTCCTCAGCGCCTCAACCCGTGTCTCTAAGGCTTTTTTTAGTTCAGTGTTGTCAAAATGCATCAAAAGCTTGTTGCAGGTGGGACATCGAAAAACAAGTTCCATCGCCTCTTCAAAGGTAACACGCTTACATCCCTCTGTGGAGCAGTAGTAAAAGTCGTGTTTCCGCTCATACGTTAGCCGTGTTTCCAGTTTTTCTAGAACACGACGCTTCTGGTTCAAAATGAATCCTGCAAGCTGATCAAGCTGGAGTCTCCAGTGGAAGATAAACCAGCCTGTGTTCTTGTCACGTGACCTTCTCAAGCCCACTAGAGAGTGATCGTAAAGCTTGTACAGAATCTTGCGAACGGTGTTTAGTCTTATCTCTGTCTGTACCGCAATCTCATCATCCGTGGTTTCACCTGTCTGTTTGAGGGCATTGACAATCTGAACAGCCTCTTCGCCCCCAAAAGCTTCAGCCACCTTCTGCAAAGTTTTATTATCCACGAAAGCCAACATCGGAACCTTCTACTCCACACATCCTACATAAATGGTAAACAAGGCTTAAATCTCTTACCAAAACAACCTGCACACTAGACTTCAACCACTCTTTTGCCTCTAACCTGAGGAACTATTTTCATTTTCGCGTTATCAACAAAATCCTTTGAAAGCTCCTGACCCCCAAAAAAGCGGTCAAGAAAAACAGCCAAGCTGGAGCACTCCGAATGCGGCTGGTTCCCCACAGCAACATTGAAATCCGAGATTGATTCGGAGAAGAAGCCAGCGGGCACTTTTTGGCTGCCCACAATAACCAGCACATCTTTTCCCGTTATCCTGATTCTTTTCATGACATCGCTTGTTTGGATGTTTTCTCCGTACGCAGTAAGATGAACTGTGATACCGTTTTTTGCTCTCCATTCCTTGACCACATGTTTCCA
>CAYVVO010000006.1:0-2773 GCA_964455275.1 uncultured Candidatus Bathyarchaeia archaeon
TGTCACTGCGTTATCGCTGATTTGGGTAGTTTGTAATGGTAGGATGCTTGGTGCAACGTAAACCACAGCCAAGGTGGTGACTAAAGAAAGAATCCATGTTACAACAATTAGGGGAGCCGCTTTTTTTATTGAAGTTGTCATTCCAGACATGTTATCATCTCCTCTTTCAATTAACCCTGATAGAGTTTTTCGAAGAAATATAAAATGATAACCCATCAAGAATTGTTAATGCTGGTTGATATGCTAAAATTTAACATCAAATCAATCAGCATTTTGCGCTATTTTTTCTCTAGAAACTCTTCCCAAGTTAATTATTAGGTCTCGTGTGTTCTTCACATCTTGCAGATAAACAAATTCGTCTACCCCATGATAGCGGGTGTCGGCTCTGATGGTTCCATAACAGACCACAGGTATTCCGTTCTTGGCAAAAAAGCTTCCATCGTTTCCCCCAAGCTCCGCGGCAAACGGTAAACTTTGACCCGTAGTCTTCCTTATGCTTTCAGAAACTGTCTGCACAAAGTTTAGGTCTCTGGGCGTGTGGTAGCCCTGCTGCCTGTTCACCAACTCCAAGGATGCTTCGCAGCCAGTTTTCTCGAGTGCCTTCCGGAAAAACTCGTTCAGTTCTCTCTCCGCCTCTCCAATAGACTCTTCGGGCAGCAGCCTACGGTCAAAACGAACCTCGCACATGCCAGGTATCACGTTTTCTTTTTCCCCTGCCCTGATCATGGTTACTGAATATCTTCCCCAAACAAATTTTCTCGGAGCCCCTGAGGGCGCATTCAAGGTTGACTGCTTTTTCTCAACCAGTTTCCGGTAATTTTCAAACTCTGCAATCAGCCTCATGGCTTCCTCGATGGCGTTTCTGGCTTTGAATGGGTACCCAGCATGCCCCTGTCTTCCCTTAACCACCAGTTTTCCCCATATGATTCCGCTGGCTCCTAAGAAGAGGCTCTCCGGTCCAGCGTCAACTATCAAAGCCGCGTCTCCCTTTAGTCCCCAGTCGCTCATCACATAGTCGACGCCGTATCTTCCCCCTATCTCCTCATCCACCCCAGCCACAAGCTTGAGGTTAATGTCCAACTCTTCGTCACTCAGCTGCCGCAACGCACCCATAACCGCCGCAATGCCTGATTTGTTGTCTGCAGAGCCTCTTCCATAGGCTTTCCCGTTTTCAACCGTCAGTTTGAAGGGAGGATATTTCCATCCTGTTCCCGGGGGAACAACATCAAAGTGGGATTCAAGAAGCAAAGTTGTGTCTGAACCTGAATCCAGAGTCACAATAACGTTTGGGCGGGAAAGTCCATCCTTGGCGCCCCTCTCTCCATCCACTATCTCTGCGGTTAGAGAGCTGTTTTCGGCTTCCTCAACGATTATGGAAGCACATTCATCGTATCCCCTTTTCGGAACCGATTCAGTGTTTATCGCCACCAATCTGGAGAGAAGATTAATCTCATAATCTAACGAAGACAACGCACCCATCTCACGCTTCTATCTGTTCTGCCCAGACCTTTAGCTTTTTTGACACTTATACTAACTGAAAAGAAGGAGAACACAAAAGAACAGCCACAAACAAAACATGAAACAGGAAGCCCTTTTATCGTATCCTAACTTTTCTTCCCAAACCAGGGACTCTTTCATCTTTCATTCTTTCAGCCACAAAAAAGGTTAGCTCCTCAAACTGTTCGTTGCTAAGAACCAATCTTGCCTTGGCGAGAACCTCAAGACACACATCCTTGAAAACCAAGTCTGCACATCCAATCTTGGCATCATCAATCAAATCTTTACAAGCCAAAAGAACAACTTCACTCAACACAGCTCACCTACCTCCTGAACAATAAAAATTGTTCACCATTATACTTTATGACCCCCAAATCAATATCAACAATAAACATTCTCCTCCACCCCTACAAAACAACACCCTGAAACCTCACACACAAGAAGCCAAACGGAACAAAAAAACTGCCTGCTCTCCCTGTTTTCATGCCTTCAGAAAGGTTAATTAGGTCGTTGGAAAACATGGTTAATTGCACGATCGTCACAGATACATCTTGACGAGGTGAGTGCCATAGCCGTGACCTTAGGCGGCTTCAACCCCGACGTTTAAGGCGTTTAACGCCCCTGGATGATGGGTTCGACCTCCGGTTGCGGCGACAAAGATGAGGACCTGACTTTGGTCAGATCCGAAGTGGGCTTTGGCGCTAATCCCCAATTCCAGTCGGTTTTGTGGCTAAAAACTCCGACTTTAAATCCGGTTGATCCTGCCGGACCCTACTGCTATCGGGGTGGGACTAAGACATGCGAGTCGAGCGTCTCTAGCTATGTTGAGACGCGGCAGACGGCTCAGTAACACGTGGCTAACCTACCCTCAGGACAGAGACAAACCCGGGAAACTGGGGCTAATACCAGATAGGCGAGGACGCCTGGAATGGTTCTTCACCCAAAGGACTTTGGAAACATGCTTTTCATTGTCGCCTGGGGATGGGGCCGCGTCCGATCAGGTTGTTGGTGAGGCAATGGCTCACCAAGCCTATAACCGGTACGGGCCGTGAGAGCGGTAGCCCGGAGATGGGCACTGAGACAAGGGCCCAGGCCCTACGGGGCGCAGCAGTCGCGAAAACTCCGCAATGCACGCAAGTGTGACGGGGCTACCCCGAGTGCCGTCCGCTGAGGATGGCTTTTCCTCGGTGTAACTAGCCGGGGGAATAAGGAGAGGGCAAGACTGGTGTCAGCCGCCGCGGTAATACCAGCTCTCCGAGTGGTAGGGATGATTATT
>CAYVVO010000007.1:0-3573 GCA_964455275.1 uncultured Candidatus Bathyarchaeia archaeon
AACCAGTGTTGAAGGCGTGTTTGCGATAGGCGATGTTGTTCAGGGAGGGCTCAGGTTAATCACGGTTGCGGCAGCGCATGGAGCCATAGCCAGCCACTACATATATTCGTATGTGAAACGCCCATACTGGACAAGAGAGAAATGGCCTCAGATATAGTCGAGCACTCCAACAGTTGTTTATTTCCCAAGGATGATAACCAGAGGAATGCTGATGTTTATTAGGCAGTATCGAATTTGGGTTTCTAAACTTGCGATGGGTGCCCCTCAGTGAAGGTGTTGTTTGTCTGCACAGGGAATGCTTGCCGAAGTCCGTTAGCGGATGCGCTGCTGAAGAAGCTTAGGCCAGACGTTGATGTTGATTCTGCCGGAACCTACGCTTACTATAAGGTTGTGGACTCGACGAGACGGTATGCTGAGCAGGAAGGAGCCGGCGGATTCTTAAAGACTGTTCCTGACGGGTTGGAATCGAAGAATCTCTGCGTTTACGATCTGATAGTAGCCATGGAAAGGCGGCATGAACAGGCTATTCTTGATCGGGCACCAGACTGCGCCGACAAAATTGTGGTGTGGCACATCAAAGACCCATACCAGCTATCCGACAAGCAAGCCTCACACGAGTTTGACAAAATAAAAAGCAAAGTCGCACACCTAGCAAAAACACTATAAACTGTACTTCAGTGAAAAAGCACGCGTTTTTGAGAGCTAAAATTTTTGAACCGAAGCCGAAAGCTCGGGCAATCCACGTTTTATATCTTTTTCGGTTATATGTAACCAGATGGAAGTTGCCTTTTTAGTGGCTTTCAGAACTTGTTATCTTGTTCCTTTTGATGACACGAACGGTCATTTTGCATGGAGGAAAAGCAGAAAATGGGAAAGTCGCACGCGGATTCTATCAGGGACAGGGTTAATCCTGTAAGACAACTAATTAATTCAAACAAAATCGTTTTGAAAAAGGTTGTACACAACTTTTCTTTTCCAGAACATTGGGTTACAAGGTTCCTTGCAGCTGGGTTAGATTATTTCGCACTGTTTTTTGTAACTGTACTCGTGAAAGATTTCGTTTTCGCTGATTGGAGTTTTTCTTTGATTAACTTTTTCTTGATGATGGGAGCGATATCCTTTCTTTACTTTGTAATTGCTGAATCCGTTTTTGGGTACACCTTAGGAAAGAGAATCTTTGACCTCAAAGTTGTGACAGAGAATGGCAGCAAACCAAGTTTCAAAAACGTTTTCATAAGAAACATCAGCAAAATCGTTTTTGTTTTCCTGATTTTAGATGTAATAGGAAGCTATTTCACAAAAACAAATCTTCGCCAGAGATACATCGACAAAATCGCACATACAACAGTTGAAAAATGGTAAAGCAGTTTAACCTGTTTCGTTTTTTCTCTTCAAATTGCGGTTGGGAGCCTCAGAAAACCCTGTAGCATCAGGGAATGAGGGTGAGTTTTGGGGAGTTAAATTTTCGATACATTGACATGATAGAAAACCAGAGGACAAACACAAAGACAGAAAGATACCGCAAACAGAGCTACGGTTATAAACCAATGAAGATGTAAGTTATCCGTTTATTCACATAGAAGAGCGGTAAGGATGTTCGACAGGTGAGTAAGTCTTTAGCGTTAGGCAGAGTTTCAGCAAAAGGCGGAGCCAATATACTTTGGGGCTTAACGCTTTCTTCAATAATCTCCGCCATAGGCGTAATTGCAATTGCAGGAATATTATCTGAAGCAGAATTTGGTTTAGTAACAAAAGCGCTTATTGGTCCAACAATAATAACGTTCATCAGAGACTTAGGAATCGACCAAGCAATAATAAAGTATACAATACAATACAGAACCGAAAACAACACTGAAAAACTAAAAAATATAGTAACCGCAGGAATCGTCTTCGAAGTAATACTGGGAATAGCATTCACAGCATTATCTCTTCTTATGTCGGGATTCACGGCAGGCGTACTAGAAAAACCAACAATAGTACCTCTAATCCAAATAGCATCCTTCACCATCCTTGCAGGTGCTCTCTTGAAGGCGGCGCAATCAGTGTTTATAGGCTACGAAAAAATGCAGTTCCACAGTGTCACTCTGATAGTTCATTCAATATTAAAGACCGGATTAATGGTAATCCTTGTCACTTTGCGTTTTGGGGTATATGGAGCAATAATCGGAAACGCAATATCTCACCTAAGCGCCGGATTAATCGGCATTGCCCTTCTCTATCTAATAGTTATAAAAAACCTGCAGAAACAAGAAGGTCAACTACAACTCGTATCCACAATAAAGACCATGCTAAAATTCGGGCTGCCCCTCTCAATAGCTGCAATGCTTGTTGGGGTTCTTTCTCAAGTTTACAGCTTTCTACTTGCCATTTACACCACTGACCAAGTTTATGGCAACTACCAAATAGCACTCAACTTTGCAATTTTAGTATCCATTTTTGCAACGTCCATAGCTACAGTGATGCTTCCAACATTTTCTAAACTCAAAGCACATGAAGACCCGAAAACAGTAAGAAGCGTCTTTCAATATTCAATCAAATATACCTCACTCCTGATTGTGCCCTTAACCTTCGCGGTAATGGTGTTATCTAAATCAGGTGTAGAAACACTGTTTCAAAACAAATACGAGTATACCCCATTCTTCTTATCTCTGTATGTGATCTCTTTCCTGTATGCGGCTATTGGAAATCTCAGTGCAGGATCGCTAATAAAAAGTCAAGGAAAAACCCAAGTGAGCATGAGAATCACAATTCTTACTTTCATAGTAGGACTTGTTTTAGGCGTGGTGTTGATTCCCCAATTTGGTGTCTTAGGCTTAATAGCAACAAACTTGACAGCCGGAATGCCCAGTTTAATCATAGCTCTATGGTGGATAAACAAAAACTACAAAGCAACTATCGACTGGAATTCATCAACCAAAATCCTAATCGCCTCAGCATTCTCAGCTATTTTAGCATATTTGATACTTAATCAACTGAACCTACCCAGTTGGATTAACCTGCTGTTAGGGGCAGCAGTTTTTCTAGGTACCTACATGATTACAGCTCCATTGATAGGCGCAATAGACTATGATGACACAAAAAACCTGAAAGACATGCTGAAAAGCCTAGGTCCTCTAGGTCCCATTGTAAATCCGCTGCTCTACCCCATAGAAAAAATCGCTAGCAAAACACGAAAAAGCAAAATTAAGGATCAGCAGTAAAAATTTGGGTTAACTTTACCTTTGTTTTTTTAAATATTCAAATTGTTATATTAGAAGTGGAGCGAAAGTGTATGGTTACTGTTCTGGATAAGCCTGAAAGGGTTAAGGAAGTTGACAGAAGCGACATGCTCGGCGATTTGGCTAAAACTCCTGATTATTGTCGAGATGCCATAAAGAGGGCAAGGCAGGTAATTGTGCCTGAATGGGCGAATCCCAAAAATATTGTGGTGGTGGGTATGGGTGGCTCAGCCATAGGCGGAGAAATCCTGCATGACTGGCTCAGAGACACGCTCCCCATTCCAATCGAAGTCTGCAGAGACTACACGCTCCCTGCGTACGTGAACAAGGACACCCTAGTCTTCGTTAACAGCTA
>CAYVVO010000008.1:0-5851 GCA_964455275.1 uncultured Candidatus Bathyarchaeia archaeon
ACTCCGCCGAGATTTATGCAACTGCAGAACTTGAATATGATGGTCACAGTTTAGGTTCAGGAGATGGCTTAACCATAGAATCTCTTGATTTGATTTGGAATACTACCCACTTTGTAGGGGCAGAGTCAAAGCCTTCGGTCCAACAAAAGGTGTATGACGAGGGGGAAGGCGAGGAAACAGCTTTTGGCGTTACTGCCTTGAACCTAGATTCCCGGTCTGTTTCTGTAGTTTGGGACAGATTGAATGTTACGTTTACTGTTGATGATGATTTGGTTCCCTTAAACACAGAGACGGAATTCAGGGTTACAATATTTCGTGAATACGACAACTCTTCTGTGTCTAGATACAGCTACAACATTAATCGTGATGGTTCGGCGTTCAGCAACCCTCATACAACTGAAGCTTTCACTGATGTCAGTAGTTCAGAAGGCACCAGAATCTACGACTTCACCAATGTCACTGACAACACTTACGGCTTGACTGCTTTTACTGACCCACACGACGTTTTTGTTGCATGGTATGAATGTGAACCATTTATTGTTTCTAGGTTTTCTTACAACAGTTCGAATCCAGATGCTTCAGCAACCATCCTTTTCAACGGAAGCCTTTCCGACAGCAGCTCCCTGATCACCGATTACGAATGGGATTTTGGAGACGGAACATCAGACTCGGGAGAAATAGTAATCCACAGCTACAATGCCAAAGGAACCTATCTTGTAACTTTAACTGTGACTTCAGAAGTGGGATCCGATGTGTATTCAACATATATTACAATTGGACAATCAAACCAGCTTACCTTAATCATGGCTGTAGTTTTGATAGTGATAGCAATAGCTGCAGGTCTAGGACTGCTAATCTATTTCATCAAAAGAAAATAACGGTCATTTTTTGAACCTAAAATATCAATTCTTGGGAATCAGTGGAATCCATTTTTTCGTTCATTTCTCAGATTTTGCAAACAACAGAGCTTCTTCGTTAACTAAGGTTTCAAGTGTTTATCTCTTACCGTGTCTAATTCTACCCTTGAAACTGTCAAACGTAATATTTTGACCAACGTGTGCAATTGGATGGTGTTTTGGGATTCATAAGATTTATTATCGCATTGGTTCTCATCTGACTCTTGCTCTCACCGAGATGAAGCCTGCTCTGCACGCGTAAATCCCATAACGTATCATCTCATAATGAGATATCCAAAATTCGATCTTTCCAGGGTGACGTGGTACAGGCTCTGGTGAGCGCACACATTCAATTTATTCCCAAAAAACGGGTGCCAACTAAACGAAAACTTTGCTAAATCTAGTGTTTTAGATACCAACCAAAAAAGTAACACATGTACCCCACCTCAAGCATATTAGGAGACTAATATGAATGAAGTGGCGGGTCGCCCTGGTTCGTCGCCCAGTTTTCGCCAGTTTCCCCAATCTCTGAACTCGTATCCGCGATCCCCTAAGCGCTGAACGTCCAAACTTAGGTTGCTCCCTCCCGGGCCTGGCCAGGTTCGCCTGGTAGACACAGTTG
The DNA here is from genome assembly GCA_964455275.1 of uncultured Candidatus Bathyarchaeia archaeon. Lineage (GTDB taxonomy): Archaea > Thermoproteota > Bathyarchaeia > Bathyarchaeales > Bathyarchaeaceae > Bathyarchaeum. Next base: position 1,519 of record CAYVVO010000008.1, read on the forward strand.
ACACCCTCCCTACGGAGAATGCTCCATGACCGCCAGCCTAAAGGGACGGATATTCACTGCTAGAGGACTGGGGATGCCTGACGATCTTTGGCGCCTCGCCAAGGCATTCAGCCCGTCGTGTAGAGGGTTTACGGTTCAGGGGACCCCTAGCCCCCCGCCTAGACCCGCCAACAAAAACAGATACAATTGAAGGATTAAAACTTTGTCACAAAAACAAGGTGGCTGTGCGGCTGGTTAATGTGGGGGAACGCTGCTGTTATCTCTGTTGGCGCCAGCTTTTCTTGCGCTTTTCTACGCCATTATCTATGCTTTAGCTTGTTGCTGTTCTATCAATAGAACGAAAGTGTTCTATAATTAGAGCTAATAATGGGTTTTCAGCAAAGATAATTCAGTGATACAAAATGAAAATTGGAACAAACCTGATTTTGATCGGAATTCTTTCAATGCTGGTAGGAACTGCTTTCGCTTCGCCTCTTCTGATTTCAGAACTGGAAATAAGACCATACATTGCACCGCTGCCCAAAGGACCTACAGCGGACATAGACGTCAATGTTGTGTACGTTAACTTCAGCGTCGGAGATACAGGCGAGTACCTCACAGACATCTCATATTTTGTTGTTCTCAACATCACTAACAACTCTGACGAATGGGCAAAGATTAAGCTGGCACAATTTTCTGCAGCACAAAACATTACCAGCGGCGTATCCTCTGATTCTCCATTCTTTGGCGAAAATTCGACGAGTACTAGTGGATGGAAAGCTGAGGGCGCATGGGTTGACGGCGAATGGTACAATCTTACATGGGTTCCTCACGAATATTTCTGGATGAATTGTTCAATAATAGTTAATGGTAAAGAAATGGGGGAAGGTGTTACACTAGGTGAGGGCTACTGGATGGAGGGCGTACAACTTATGGACAAACACGTTGGCGGCAAGTTATCTAACATTTACATGAACATGAATGGAACATGGGTTGACGTTACAGGCAGGATTGAATGGCTTGACTATAACGGCAATGTTATAGACACTAGTCCTGAGCGTATGGACTTTTCCACGGCAGTTACTGGTTCAGGTACCTTCTTTGGTGAAATGAAATTTTTCAGCGCGGGAGGCAACACCACCGACGACGAAGAAGAAATACCATTCAGCATCATCAGCACTCGCGCACCTACCGACTTTAACAACCTTTGGGCGCCTCATCAGTCACGATTAATTGCTCTCTCAGCAGACAGGAAGATCCTCAACGTGTACCTTGAAAGTTCCAAACTTGAACAGCTGAAGACAGAGCCGACAACTTTCCGCGGATCAGTACACAGTTACTTGAATGGCACTATTGGGGTTTACGATTCAAATTCAGTTGACGATGAAATTAAGCAGGTTCACCTGGAGATAACCGAGGACGGATACCTATATAACGCAATCTTGTCTGATGATCAGATGTTCGTAATGGACTCTTTCGGCGTGGAAGTGTTCATTGAACCGAGGAACTAGGCTTGACCGCCTCAGACAGTCAGGAGCCTGAAGGCACAACACTGAATGTGTACTCATACGTTGTCAAACGGGGCAAACCTGTGGGTCCACGGGAAGTCATGAGAGGCGCAAGCCTCAGCAGCCCAAGCGTAGCTTACTGGCACCTCCAAAAACTCGAAAACTCGGGACTACTGCAAAAAAACAAATCCGGCGAATACATCGTCAAAGAGAAAACAAGCATCAGCGGACACATCTGGATTGGACGAAACCTAGTGCCAAGACTGATGTGCTACTCCCTCTTTTTTCTAGGCATTCTAACTGTAGAAGCTGCCATCATTTCTGTCCAATTCGCCTCAACTGGGCAAATCCCAAACCTTGCTCTCCTCTATCTGATAGCAACGAACACAATCGCTTTCGTCCTGTTCCTCGGAGAAGGTTTACTGCTGCGAAAAAAAGCCCGCCCAGAAAAAGACAGCAACTGACCCGTCAAGAAATGTCTCCATTAGATAGGTCAATAAATCTGGTTTGTTCAGTTATTTTGCTCGGGCGTATGCCTCCACCAAGTCACGTGCTGAAAGTATACCCGCCAACTTGTCTTCTTTGGTGATCGGCAATCTCTTAATACGCTTTGAAGTCATGATGGCAGCTGCATCGTGAATGCTGATTCCCAAGGGCGCTGTGACAAGGGGCGATGAGCAGACTTTACCCACCTCTATCTTCAGCGACCGGTCTTTTGCCAAGAATTTGGTGAGCAGGTCTCTTTCAGTGAATATGCCTATCGGCTCTCCGTGGCTAGTGACAATGACGCTACCGATGCTTTTCTCACCCATGATCTTCGCTACACCCTCCACGGACGTTTCCTCATCAGCCGTTATGATTCCTTTGCTCATAAAATAGTCAACCTCAAACCACGCATGCATACTTTCGGGGGTTTCAGGGAGACAGCGAATGAGGTCTGATGCAGTTACGATTCCCACAAGCTTTCCGGATTCAGTGACTGCAAGTCGCCGAATCTTCTTCTCAATCATCATTTGAGCTGCCTCTTTTATGCTGGTTTTTGGGGAAACGGTGATGAGGGGGTAGGACATGATTTGCTCAACTTTTTCCTCTTTTATGCTTGCTCCACCAGCTAACCAATCTTTCTCCAGAGCAATTTCTTTATCCGCAACTTCGCGCAGCAGGTCCCTCTCTGTGATTATGCCCACAGGCGTCTTATACTTCATCACTATCAAGCTTCCAATGTGGTTTTCGCCCATTATTCTGGCAGCCTCATACAGCGTGTTTTCAGGAGTTATAGTTATAACCTCAGAAATCATAATCTTATCTACTTCAGATTGCTGAGGGATACATTGTTTTTGTCCTGTATTCATAACGTCGGGTGTCTTTGATTTGTCACGCGTCTTCATGTCCCTGCTCACTATAACCTTGATTGGTGATTGAAGTATATACATTTATTCATGTATACGCGTTTGTTCATAAATGAATTCAATGCTATTACATGCATAACTGGTCTAATCGGAATACCATTCTCCAATGAAAAAGATTGCTGCGTCGTCGCTTGAGAAGATGGGGTCGTGGCAAAGAAAAACTGCTGGAAAGTATTCTGGAGTAATGTTGCGGTTTTCTGAACCATCAGAATTCATAATGGCAATGTCATATTTTCCCTCGTTCCCTGTAGCGCCTAGCAAGTACACGATTTGTTCTCCTGAGTGAGACCACACTGGCAGACCCTGCGTGTATCCGTTGTCTGTGAGGGCTGTTTCTCCTGAACCATCCACGTTGATTACGTAAAGGTTGTAGTTGCCATGAGAGGTCTCATCGTCAACCATCCGTTCAAAAACTATCCTGCTTCCGTCAGGACTCAGGTCAGGGTCATAGTCGCCGAAAGGCAAAACAGCGTTGCCCCATTCACCTGCTCGAGGAGGATCAGTAACCTGAGTAGCCGCGGTTCCGTCCTCATTAATTATCCATATTTGACTGTTTCTTGTGAAAGCTAATTTACCGTTGGAGTAGTGCAGGTCGCTGTCATGAAACCCAGAATCGTAGACCTCACGTATGTTGCCGCCGTCAGCATCCATCATGAATATGTCCAAGGTTTCGCGGAAAGAAAGGAAAGCTATCTGAGAGTCGTCATCTGACCAGCAGGGAATCAAATCCCACTGATCGTTGTCGGTAAGCCTTCTATAATCCTCGCCGTCAACGCGGATGCTGCAAATCTCCTCACAGACGTTTATAGGCTAATCCTCCACTACGCACTCGCTGCCGTTGCCAATCTGCTGGTAGAAGACCAGTGTATCTCCGGCGTTGTTGAGTCGTATACGCGAAATCCTGTTTGCCGAAGAGTAAACCAGCTCTGCTTTTTTGGTTTCTAAATCATAAACGTAGATTCCCCATTTACCATCATGAGGCACTTCCCTATCCCCCGAAAGAAACGGAGCGTTTTTTATGATGATTACAGCAAAAACCGATGTAGCCACTAAACATACAATGGCTAAAATTACAATTTTCTCGTCAACTGACAACCTACAATCATCCACACCTATACACAAAGACAATCCGAACAGATGCCGAAGTACATGTTTGAATCAAATCAATATGTAAGATTTGCCCAAAACTCAAACACCACCAGTTAACCTGTTTCAGCGTGGGGAGATAGATAAATAAAAAAGATGATGGTAACCTTACGGTGAGGAGAACAATCGTGTCTTTTTTCTTAGGCAGAGAACATGGAACGGAAACCCCCGTTGAATTACCTGTAGAGGCATTTCACCGCCATTTGATGGCTCTAGGCGCCAGCGGCTCAGGCAAAACCGTGCTCTGCAAATGTATGATGGAAGAGGCTGTACGCCACGGCATCCCCGTGG
>CAYVVO010000009.1:0-1128 GCA_964455275.1 uncultured Candidatus Bathyarchaeia archaeon
GAAGGCACAGCCATCGTAAACGGCTTCGACACACAAAAAGAAACAGCCATGGTCCGAGCAAGTTTGGGAATGGTTGTGGGCGGGGAAAGAACATTATACTGGAAGCTCACAGCCAGAGACAACCTCACGTACTTCGCTTCATTGTACAAGATGCAGAGAAGACACGCAAAAAAAAGAATCGAAGAGCTCCTAGAAACTATGCAACTGTCTGACCGAGCTGACGAGAGATTGGAGGACTACAGCACAGGCATGAGGCAGAAAGTTGCTATAGCCCGAGCCCTGCTGCATGACCCGCCGATTCTGCTTTTGGATGAGCCCACCTTAGGTTTAGACCCAAATTTTTCGAGGCAGATTCGCAGACAAATACGGGAGCTTTCAGAGAAGCATGGAAAAACGGTTCTTCTGACCACCCACTACATGGATGAAGCGGACCAGCTGTGCGATCGGGTGGCATTCATAAACAACGGCAAAATCGTCGCAGTTGACACCCCAAACAGGCTCAAGGCAATGGTGAAAGAAAAGGGGCTCGTGGAAGTGACAGTTTACCGTCCACCAGCAGGCATCGAAAAGCACATCCGCTCCCTGTTACCCGACGCAGAAGCTGTCAAACTTATCCCCGGCGACGAGGATGAAGGAAACCCTGCAAGAATCAAAATCATCGGGGGAACCGCAGAAGAGCACATGGAAACAATCATTGATGCGCTCAGGCAGAAGAACGTTCGCATCGGCAGCTTAAACGTTGGCGTTCCCACGCTTGAGGATGTCTTCATCAAGTTAACTGGCGCAAAACTCACGGAGGGCAGAACATAACAGAATGATGAAAAGCACATATCAGCAGTCTGTTTTACGCAGCAACCTTTCGGTTGTCTGGAACGAGCTGGTTAAAAACATCAAGTCCCTGCTGGCGTACCCGGCTATCCTCGTTTTCTGGGCAATATTTCCCATCTTCTGGTTCATTCCGTTCATCCTTCAGGGACAAGCGTTTGTAGGCGGTTTCGAGAGCGCAAGTTTTGCGCAGATCACTGGCAGCGGAGAATATGTTCCGTTCATTGTGATAGGCGCTGTCCTCAACAGCTACGTGAACACTCTGCTTTACGGCATGGGAGAAAACATAAGAAAGGAATCATA
>CAYVVO010000010.1:0-2657 GCA_964455275.1 uncultured Candidatus Bathyarchaeia archaeon
TCCACTGGGCATAGAGCGTAGCATGCGCCGCAGTCAAAACACTTGTCATAGTCCACCTCGATAAGCTCCGGAAACTTGACGATCACACCTTTATCCCTGAAGGCTTTAACGATCTTCTTGAGGTGCACAGCAGGAACTTCCAACAAAATGTCTCCTCCAAGAGAATTGATGGTGGCAGTCACTATTCTCATTGGTATTCCAAGCTCAAGAATCACCTGCGAAGTTATTGGCTCCGCAACGTTTTCCTCAGAGAATCTTAACAGAATCCTATCCAATTTCTTCACCTTCCCCTCATTTTAGATATGTCCTCAGAGGTTAGGAGCCCCACAACCTTCTTGTCTCGATCTACCACGGGCAACGCAGATATGTGATGCTGCGCCATCTTCCTTGAAGCCGCCTCCAGCGACACATCAGGTCTCGTAGTAAACACTTTCTTTGTGATAATGTCAGCGAGTTTACTTTTTCCTTCAGCAACAGCCCGGGTAACATCCCAAGAAGTCACCATACCCTTGATCGCTCCATTTTTATCCGTTACAACCACGTGGTTCACTGACTTAGTTATGATTCTCTGGGCAACCGCCCTAATATCCTCATCAAAGCTGCAGGTAACAGCCTCCTGAGCCACGCTCTTAACGAATGTTATCTCGCCAGTCTGCCTCATCGGATTACACACGGAGTCTGTCGGCAGAGTCTCAGCGGGAGCAGACAAATAAAAGGACCCGTTTTCGATCCATGACTTCAGCGTATCCGCTATCTTCCTTGCCTTCTTCAAACTGGAGAGGGAACTGACCTTAATTTTCCTGCCGTTGATTGTTACTTCTCCCGACTTCAATGTAGCATAACTGACTTTGCCTAGATTAGGTCGCGCTCTGCGGGGAACACCATAATCAACAATATCAGTAATAATCTCTTCATCCCGTAATGCCGTCTTCTTCGCTAACCCCTTATTCAGTATGGGGATGGGTATGCCTATGCCAACATAGAGGCTTGTGCCATACTTGGTGAAAGCGCCTCCGCTAATAAACTCTGAACTCATCTTCTTGCAGTCTCCCCGAACCATCATCGTGCCAAACCTGTTAGTGGGGTCATGCTGCGTGCCTTCCCCTATAACGTAGCCCTGTGCTCCCCCCAAGAATATGCGTGTTCCAACCCCTATGGTTTCGTAGTCAGGGTCGTTCATCAGCGGATTCAATTCTCCGGCTCCGGAATAGCTGGCATTTCTGAAGCGGGGCAAGAGCTTGCCCATGTAGGTGTAGATTATTTCGTCACGGCTGTTCGTGGCGCAGACGTAACGTTGGTAGCAGTTGCGGAAGTTCAGTAAATAGAACTGGTTCAGGTCATCTTTGGTGAGGGTGGTATCCAGTTTGGTTCTGGGGTAGCAGTCTGTTCCTTGGGAGGTGGCTCTCAACTCAACCTCTTTGCCTGCGATCAGGTCTTCTATGATGTGACCTCCTCCATACTCAAAAGGCTCTGTTTCAGACATCATAGCGGCGCCTATGTACAGGTCAACCGCCGCGCCGGGGTGGCTGACTTCAACATCGTTTATCCATGCCCTCTGTATTTTGATGGGCGGATCTGCGTGCCCAACGTTTATTATTGCCCCTGAAGAGCACATGGCTCCGAAGGTTCCGGTTGTAACCACATCAACCTCCTTGTAAGCAACCTCCACACCGCTGCTTTCCACAAGCTTCTTCATCTCTTCAGCGGTCAAAACCTGAACGTCGCCAGATCTAATTTTCTGGTTAATCTCCGCTATTGACCGCCCGTTACCTTTTTTTGGGATTGCCATTTCCGTTAGCTCCTATAGCACCCTTCGTAGGTTATGAAACATAGCAAACGTCATTACCATTTTAATATTTTACTGAAAAAATTATTCCAAAAAGAATTTAAACCCGCCCAGCAAATTTCATGGCATGTTACCTTCACTTGAAGAAGTCTCCAAGAAACGAAAAATTTTGGGGCTAACCCAACAAAAGCTTGCGAGGTTGGCTGGAGTAAGCCAGTCATTAATCGCAAAACTGGAATCCCAGAAAATCGATCCCTCCTACACCAAAGTTAAAGCCATATTTGATGCGCTGGAGCGGCTGCAGACAGAAACAGAGGTTCGCGCCGAAGAGGTGCTGCACAGCAAAGTTATAGGAATCCAAAAGAGTGATCCGGTGTCAAAGGCAGTTCAGACCATGGCGGAGTACGGCTATTCTCAGCTTCCAGTCTTTGACGGAGAGCACCCTGTGGGAAGCATATCGGAGAAAACTATCATAGGAAAGGTCTCCGCAGGCAAAGACCTATCCCAGATATCCAAGCGTTCCGTGGGTGATGTCATGGAGGAAGCTTTTCCCCAAGTTGGAGAGGACGCTCCGCTGCCGTTGATCGCAAGCCTCTTACAGGTTTATCCGGCGGTTCTGATTTCGAAGAAGGGAAAGGTTGTTGGCATAGTGACAAAAGCAGATTTATTGAAGATGCTTCTTTAGTTACATCGGAGAACATTGGTGGTGTTTCCGTGAGCGTCGCAGTTGAAGCAAAGGACTTAACAAAAGTTTTCGGGTCAGTCAGAGCCCTTGACGGCTTAAACTTCAAGATAGAGAAGGGAGAAATTTTCGGTTTAATCGGACTCAACGGAGCAGGAAAAACAACCGCCCTCAGAATCACATCCACAC
>CAYVVO010000011.1:0-5511 GCA_964455275.1 uncultured Candidatus Bathyarchaeia archaeon
TTCTCCGTCTACGTCTATCGGCACCGGCGCAATTTCCTCCTCTCGTGAGGGCTTGAAGTACCTGTCCTCATCAAAAACGTCATACGTGGGCAAAAGCGTCTTGTAGACTACACCAACTAACTTGTTCCGGTTGAAGACGGCTGCGGCATTGAACAAATCCTTCCTTTTATAGTCAACGAAGCCAACCACCCCAGCAACGTCAACAGTGTTGCCCCTGACCATCTCTTCGAGTGCCCTCTTGTTCTTTTCAACAAACCCGTTCTCAAGCAGCAAATCCTGAGGCGGATAACCCGTAACAGCCAACTCGGGAAACACAACCAAATCGGCTCGGCGCTTTTCTGCGTCAGCAAGAAACCTCCGTATCTTCGCCACGTTCCCCTCTAAATCGCCCACAGTCGAATTAACCTGCGCCATGGCAACCCTCAACACGCCATCCTCCCTAAACCGAAAATGCAGAAACACGTATCCAAACTTAAATGAATCGCCTTCTAACTTAAAAAAGATGATTCTCCTACTGATTAAGTATCATCTTGGTGAACCGCTCAGGCTCAAAAGCTTCTAAGTCTTTGTAATCCTGTCCCACCCCGATGAAGATGATCGGCTTCCCAGTTACATGGGCTACGCTCAGGGACGCCCCGCCTTTAACGTCCGCGTCAACCTTCGTTAATATGTTAGCGTCAACATTCACGCTTTTATGGAACTCCTCAGCCTGCAGCACCGCATCATTCCCAATCAAAGCATCAATAACCAAAACCGTCAAGTCAGGGTTGACAACCCGCTTAATCTTACTCAACTCACTCATCAAGTTGCGGTCTGTCTGGATTCGCCCCGCAGTGTCAATCAAAACCACATTCACCCCCCTGGACTCCGCATGACTAATGGCATCATACGCCACAGCCGCAGGATCAGCACCATACTTATGCTTAATCATCCGCACACCCAGCCTCCGGGAATGCTCCTCCAACTGCTCTATAGAACCCGCACGGTAAGTGTCGCTTCCGGCAAGAACAACCGAGTAACCCCTCTTCATCAGAAACTGCGCCACCTTGGCTATACTCGTGGTTTTGCCTGTCCCGTTGATTCCCACAAAAAGAATCGTGTACGGCTCCTTAGCCCGCCTCTTCTCTTCAACACTGTCCAGCAGATTAACTGTCTCTTTTGTGGTCAAAATCTCAATCAAAACCTCGTGAAGCGTGTCCTTCACCAGCTTCTTCCGGTCGCCCAGCCGCTTCACCTCAACCCCGTCAAGCCGCTTCTCCAGCTCATCGGTGATGTAATATGCCACGGGCACCGCAACATCGTTTTCGATAAGGTTCAACCTGAACTCGTCTAAAATGGGATGCAGCTTCTCTGCTTTCAGTTCAGTGGTTACAATCTTGCTGACGGCGCTGCTAAGCCCTTTTCTTAGCTTCTCGAACACCGCTCTGCCCCTCTCCTTCCCTCAGCTTCGCCGTAACCTCTTCAAGTCTATCTCTGTTTTCCTGAATCCTTCCAACAACCTGATTAAACTGCTGCCCCAAAGCTTCCCTTGTCTTCTCCAGCTCAGCTATCCGAGCTTCCAGCTCCGCTTTCGCCTCCTTCAAGGTTTTTTCCACAGCCACATCTGCCCCTATGCCCACAACAACCTTCTTTGAGGTTTCCAATCTGGCTTTAACATAGGAACCTCCTCCAATAGGAACAAACAGTTGAGAATCCTTCTGTTCCGTCTCCAGCCCCTCCAAAGTCATGCTTGAAACTCTCAGCTCTGTTATGGCATTGTTTGTCAGGCTGATTCTGGACTGCAGCTCGTTAACTGTCTCCTCTAGGTAACGCGACTCCACAGCCAACCTACGGAAAGTCTCTTCGTCACTTGACAGATTTTTCCGCTCCTGGAGTCATCTTCTTCACCAGAACATTCTCAATCTCCTCTGGACTCAACTCCTCCACCTTGGAGATGGTCATCTGGTAACGTTTGACTCTATGCTTGCTCCCCAACTCCATGTACACTTTCTCCACCGCATCCTCCGGCTTCAAGGCTCGAACCTCTTTCCGGAACTCCGTTTGAAAGTTAGGTTTCCTAATCTTCCCGATCACTCGGAAGACTTTAACTTCACTCATTTTACTTCACCACATCAAGTGCTTGTCCTATTATGAACATTTCGGGTCCAGTCGTCAAGAGCCCAGTCACAGCCCCATAACTATTCCCTAAAAGACCTGTGGCAACATAAGGTATTCCACAGTTGATGGTTCCCACATCCACCGGAACCTTAAACACATCCTCCAACACTTTCCGTTCCCCCTCCTTCAACAGGGGATGAGCCAGCACACCCTTATTTGTGGCGGTGGCAAGCGACCCCACGTACGGCAGCCCAGCTATCTCGCTGGAAACCACCTCAACTCCCAAAGTGTCAGCTATCTTATTCACAACTCCTCTTTCCAGCCTAGGATCAGCCACGGCGCCTTTGTCGTTCGCCAAGACTAGGTTTCCGTAGGCAGTTTTTTTCGTGTCCATGACAGCCACGTTAATGTCAGCGGCTGATTTAATCGCTTCGACCTCCTCCTCCGTGGCGAAGGGGGGAAGGATTACGCCGTTGGAGTTGGAGCAGGCTAGGGCGCCTGTGACCACTGATTTGCCCACTGTGGTGGCAACAACTTTGACTTTCAACCATTCCTCAACCTTTTTTCTCTTACTCTCTGGAACCTGCGGGGGGAAAATTGCGATTCTGTCGTTGACAAGCGAGTAAACCCCTATGCAGGCGTTACCAAAAACATCAAAGAGGAAAAGCGGCAAATGTCAGTCTCCTTCAGCAAGAAGAACAGTTACTACTCCTTCCTTGTCCTTAACCACGCGGACTTTTATCTTTCTAGGCGGCTTCTCGATTCCCCTGCTCCACAGTTTCTCGTTAACTTCATTATCTATAACCAGCCTCTCAGGCTCTTCCTCCCCCTCAGCCTCTGTGCGGACCTTCATGTGTTTTAATACAAAAATTTTTACGATTCTTGCAGCTTTGGGGGCACGTTTCTTTCTCGGGACAATCCACGCCTTCCTCAGCGGAATTGTGTAAAACCTTTCCTCAACTATGTCCTCCTCTAACTCCTCCCGTTCTCTCCTGCTGGCCTTCTCTTTAGCTTTCAGGAACTCCTCTTCTTCTTCCTCAAGTTCTTCGAGTTCCTCATCCTCTTCATCTGGTTCGGGAGTTTCAGAATCTAATTCTTCTTCTGTCTCCTCAGTTTCTTCTGATTCTTCTTCGAGTTCTTCTTCCAACTCTTCTAACTCTTCGTCAGCAACATCAACAGGTTCTTCCATCTGCATTTCCCTCAAGCCCTTATCTTACCTTGTCTCCAGCGTCTCCTCTTCGGATTGGTTCTAACATGCCCACTTGTTTTGGCTATAACCCATGTGGGAACAGGCTTCTTCTCTTTTCCAGCCTTGATAAGCCTCCGTTTTTTTGCGGTTGGTTTGTTTCTTGCCATCTCTTTTACACTCTCCTAATCGTGTAGTCTCTGCGACCTGACTGAAGCCTTACCAGCAGCTCCTTTAACTGCTCATCAGTTATGGGAATATTTATTCTTCCCTGCTGAGCCAACTGGATCAGCTGCAGTTCAAGCTGCTGAGTGAACTCGGGTTTAACCATGTTCAAGTTTGTTAGCCGTCTCCTCGCTTCAGGAGTAAGTATTCTGCGAATCAGAGCCTGCTTTTGACCTTCAAGTTGCTGTTGCGATTGGGCTTGCTGCTGCTCCTCTACCATCCTCTGCTGCAGCTCAAGCATCCTTCTTTTTCTGAGGGCTTCCAGCTCTTCTTCGCTCACTCTTTTTACACCTAATATTTTTTGAGTTCGGGTTGAGTTTTTTCTAGTTCCTTTTTCAGTTCAGTGGACAGCCTGTCTAGCAGCCGTCTTCCTTCGCTGGTTACTGTTTGTCCCTCGGTTCTTAACGGTTTCACCAGCCCTGCGTTTTGGAGTTGCTGCGTGGCTTTTCTGACTATGGCGCCGCTTCCTTTTCTGGCGTGTTCCGGTTTTGCTCCTCTGTCTATTCTGCCGCCGTATTCTTGGCGGAGTTTCTCGATGCCTATGGGTCCTTTCACGTAGATTTTGCGTAGAATAGAGGCGCATCGGATGAACCACCAGTCTGGGTTGGTGGGTGGTCTCTGGGTATGAATGCCCGTTTTGGCGAATGGTGTCCATGCGGGGGGATTTATTTCATCCACTTCTTGTTTCAGATGCTTAGCTAGCCTGTCTATGAGAGCTGATGGAGGAATATCGTAAGGTGTCGGCAAATTTTCTTCTCCTATTTTTCCTTCAGTAAGGGAAAAGAGATGTCTTATATTAGCTTCGTGGTCTAGAAACTCAACTTTCCTGCACTGTTATAAAGTTTTCACCCTTTTTTCTTCTTGCGCTTGTAGAGGAGGAAGGTGTGACCTCGAATCTCAACCAGCTCCGACTCTGTCTGCTCGGCAATCTTCGATGCAATGTTTTTTGCTTCCTCATCTTTGAGGGCAGTTTTCAGTATTTTTGCTTTGATCATCTCTCTTGTGTCCAGCTGCTTGGCGACTTCCTTTACTACCTGGGCTGTTGCACCCTCTTTTCCAACATGCACTGTTGGTCTCTCGGCGCTGAGCGCACGCTTTATTCGCCGCTTCATTTTGGGTGTTATCACTGTTTCTCCCTTCGTTTTAGTGGAATACGGGTGTGCCCGCCGCAATTTAAGCATGTTATTACCATGTGGGGTTCCCTTCTCTGTTGGATGCGGATACGACAGTTCACGCCCGGCAAAATAAAGCTTTTACATTTTCTGCAGATGAGCCGCCTGTACTCTTTGGGGAGCCGCAGTTGGGTTCTCATGGCTATCTTCCGCGCGATTTGGACGTAACGCTGAGCCAGTTCAGGGTCTTCATGAATCACTTCTTTAGCTAAGCCAAAGAGAGTGTGAACGCGTTTGAGGGCAATCTGTTTAGTGGAAGTCATCGCAACTAACATTCATGTCTAGTGTGCATTAAGTTTTTACCTGAATCTGTGAGAGCATGATGTAACTGTTTCAGCTTTTTGGCGTTTAAATCAGAAGGTATGTTATTAGCGCCGCAGTTATTGAAACGATTATTGACGGAATTAAATACTTGTAGCTTTTGGTTATGGCTGACTTGAAGTATTGGGCTGTGAAAACCAGACAGAGGTGTGTTGGGGCGCTCAAATAGCCAAGGTACGCTGAAATGTAGAGTAAGCTTGCGTTTTTTGGGATGAAAGTCACGGTTTCGGCGAGGATCGGAACGCTTAGTGCAACTGCTCCGGAGGGTGAGCCGAGAAGAAAACCTAGAACCGCTGGAACAACTGAAAGCACTATTATTTCGCTCAAGTTCGTGTTTGCCAGGGCGCTGCCGAGAATCTCTGAAGCTCCAGAAGCCAGTGTAACGTTTCTGAGGAGTAACGCGCCGAAAGCCGCCAGCGTCACTTCCCATACTGCTCTGTTTTTCAGAACTTTTTGGAAGGATGTTACTTTTGTTTTTGTTATGATCAAAATTGTGATTACTCCCACGAG
>CAYVVO010000012.1:0-34406 GCA_964455275.1 uncultured Candidatus Bathyarchaeia archaeon
TATTAGTATACTAATATGATTGTTGTCTGGAGAATTTTTGTGTGATAATGGAGCCTCGGGCGGGATTTGATCCCGCGACCAACAGCTTACAAGGCTGCCGCTCTACCGGGCTGAGCCACCGAGGCGCGCCCTGTTTAAGGGTTAGTTAATGTTCTATATTGGACTAGCCTATAGATTTTCCGTTTCCAAAAACTGAAAAATGGAGAAAAAGTGGGAATCCAAACTTTTCTAGCTGTTCTTCGTTTTTCTTTTCGGCTTGAAGATGTTTTTTATTTCTGGTGGTATGTTGTCTCCGATTTCTCTGATGGCTTTGCGCCTGAATTTGTCGATTTTCTTCTGTTTTTCCTCAAACTCGGCTTGGGTGTACAGCTTCTCCGGATGCAGGTAAATGTCGTCCACCATCCTGATTGCCTTCGGTATCTTGAATCCGGTGGGCGAGTCCTCCCAGTCTTCCAGTCCGCCCCTCAGCAGCGAATCAAGGATAGCCATGGTGTGCTCCAAGGTTATCTCCTTGTACCGTATCCCTTCTCCCACTCCTCCAGTGTTCAAGAGGTAAAAGTTCATGTGCGGCAGACCCTTCAGGATTTCATAGAAGCGGTTGACGTGGGCTGCTCTGTCACCACACATAAACGGGTCATAAAAGAATTCACTCCTTATCTTCCCCGCCTTTGTGGGGTCGCCCGCCGAAGACTCCATTGCCTGCCCCAAAATCATCATAGCCACAGTCTGCTGCAAAGTCAACTTCACTATAGCCGGAATAATAGATCCCCTGGTAATAAGAATCAGGTTGTCGATCTTATCCACGTCGATGTAGGAGCTGGCATGCATAAAATCCCTTCTCGGTATGACCGCCCGCCCGTTTGTTGTTCTATCCACCATATAGAAGTCCGGGTACCTATCCCCGTTTATGTGCACGTTCTCGCACAGCGTCTCCGGCTTCAGCAAACCATAATAGATTTCTCGCTGGTCCCCAGGATTCACTCCCTCAGTTTTCACGAATACCCCTCCGCATTCGAAGCCGTGAAAAGAGCCGTCTGGCATGAGAACTCCGCCGTCATCTTGGATAAGCCAAGACTTCTCTTTTCCTTTTCTCGCCAATATTCTGCAGGTTGTGCTTGTTTTTCCGTTGGCGCTTAACGCCAAAAGCAGTGTTCTGGTGTTCCTGTATTCTCCGTGCACTGACTGGAGATAATCCTCTCTGCATCCTGCGTGCAAGAAGATTCCTCCTCTTCTGGTTTTGGCGTTCCAGTCTTCTGCGGCGAAGACGCCCTTCTTGTATTCGCCTATGTAGTTGCTGTTTCTGGCTATCTTAACCATTCTTCCGTCGTCCAGCATCGCCAACCTTATGGTGATGTCCTTTTGGGGCAGCGGCTTCGTCTTGTTCGTTTCGAAGGCTTCGTCAGTGAAGAACAGAATCTGGTAGGTTGGATTTTTCACTTCCCCTTTTGGGGTTAGGAAAAGTTTTCCTCCTCCGTAGGCGCTGTGAGCGAAGTTTTTAGGGACAATCAGCCTGACTGTTGTTTTGCTGTCTCTGTTGCCCACGATTCTATCAATGGAAACTAGCGTTTCTTTGGCTAGAGACTTTTCGCACTGCACTAACAGTTGACGCTCTTCTTCGCCGAAGGGCGCGTCAATGCTGTTCTCTGTAAACATGGCTGCTCTGGAGGTGGGTTCGCTTTCAGCCACAAAGGTTCTGTACACGCTCTGCTTTATTCTCGGCTCTTCTGCCACAAGCTGCCTCATCACCTCTTCGGATGGGTTGCTTATCCACCTGTTTTCCTCTATGGCTTTCTTTCTGATTCTCTCAGCGGTTCTCGCGAACTCCTTCAGATCAAAGTTTGACATTACATTCACCAATTTTCGATGTGCCTTACACCACTTGATTAACTTTAAGTTAATTTTGGTCTAGCAAAACTCTTTTAAAGCAGGGAGGTTTTTAAATGTTTTGTTAACAAAATGTTAAGCCCTAAGGACGATCTGGAAAAGAAAATAATTCTCCAACTACTTGAGGATGGGAGGCGACCCACTCTTCACATCGCCAGAAACATCGGGGTTACAAGACAAACTGTTGCAAAGAAGCTTGAGCAGTTACGTAATTCTGGGCTTATAACCTCATTTGCTCCCAGATTAAACCATGAAAAGTTAGGTTTAGCCATCCAAGCCTACGTTTTCATGCGGGAGGACCCAAGCAGCAAACTCCGAGGTAAGAATGAGCAGACAATCAAGGGTTTCCAGCAGGTAGCCGAGTTCCATCGAATCTTCGGAAAATATGATAGCCTCATAAAGGTGCTGGTGGAGAACAACGAGGAGTTGAAAGAATTCGTTGAGAAGCTTCACAGTTTAGAGGGTATTAGAGAAACAGAAACCTTCATAGTCCACAGCACAATAAAAGACAAACCTGAAGACCCCACCAAGAAAGCACTAACAGAGTAAACCTGCCATTCCGGATCAGCAATAGAAGTGCAGTTTAAAAATTTTTTTGGTTTCCGGATCACCAAATTATGCCCATTTTTACTACGATATCACCAAAATATGGCTGACCGACTGCAACATCAACAATTTTATCGTTTTGCGGTTCTATGTAAATCAGTCCGATGTCAGTGGTGTTGAAACAGGCTATTGCATGGGCGCTATCATCAAATTCGATGTAAACGAAACCGCATCTGTAACCCATCTGAAACGCGTTGGTGTTGAAGTCGGCTGTGAAATCGTAGCAAACATAATCTGGAGTATACTCGTTTTCGTTTGTTCTATCTGAATTTATGAAGGCAATCGCCTCGGCATATGTTGGGTCCCTAATGTACCAGCCGCTTCCAGCCCCATCCTCCACACCTTGAGCATACCCCGCATCATAGCCGGCTTGGTAGCTTTCAATCACCTCATTTTCTAATGACGTGATCTCAGTTTGGAGGCTTGTAATGTTGGCTTGTAACGTTGAAACTTGGTTTTCAAGAGCGGTTTTTTCGTTATTTAGTGAAGTAACTTCAGATTGGAGACTTGCTACTTGAGCTTCCAGAGCAACCTTATCGTTGTTCAATGAAGCTATTTCTGATTGGAGATCTGAGATGTTAGATTGCAAATTTGAAACTTGTGTTTCTAGTGTGCTCTTTTCGTTTTCTAGTGCAGTCACCTCAGTTTGGAGGCTTGTAATGTTGGCTTGTAACGTTGAAACTTGGTTTTCAAGAGCGACTTTCTCATTGGTCAATGAAGCGATTTCCGATTGGAGACCTGAAATGTTAAATTGTAAATTTGCTACCTGCGCTTCTAAACTAAACCTTTCATCTTCAAGTCCAGAAATCTGATCTGCTTTCATCTGCAGTTCATGGTCTTTCTGGTTAACCGCCATTACAGCTCCAGCAACTGCAACACATAGAACAACGCAAATCAAACTGAGCGCTACGATTTTCTTATCAATCATTACGCATTTCCTCCAAACCACTGAAATACATGATTCCTTACGAAACAATATATACGCTTCGCAACCTGAAAACCTTTCTATCCTCAAACAGCACCAAAATCTAACATAAAAACAGGGGTCCACCGCAAGAATGGAGCCTCGGGCGGGATTTGATCCCGCGACCAACAGCTTACGAGGCTGCCGCTCTACCGGGCTGAGCCACCGAGGCGTTTCCAGTGAATTGATTCCATAACACATTTTTAAGACGTTCGGGGGGCAAACAAGCCCCTGCAGAGGCATCCATGAAATCCTCTGTTATGTTCCTGAAATAAATAATGATTGTGGAGCATTCGATGTTTGTGTATGTGGCTGCAGCGTCTACACGCCTATGAAGTCAAGAAGTTGGCGTTCCCTCTGTATGGGACTCATTTTTTGTCTGCCTTCATGAAGAAGAAAAGAATCACTCCAATTATGGCGGCTGCGGCTATCACTGCTACAATCAGTACTATTATGGAGAAGTCTGGTTGCGGAGGCTCTGCCCCCTCGGCTATGGTGAAGTAAACTGTTTCAGACGTTCCAGTTTTTCCATCTGTATCCTCTGCGTAAAGTGTTATTCTGTGCTCGCCATAAGCTAGGTCGGATAACTTTATGTCTTCAGTGATTGTGACGTTTGCTTGGTCGTCTAGGCTGTATTTTATCCATGAGGTTGTTTTGCTCACGGTGAATTTTAAGGAAACAGAGTTTACTGTGTATGTCTTGTTTTCTGGTGAATCAATGAAGATGGCGGGGGGGCTTCCATAAGGCATAAGCGGAAAATTGTCTTGGTTGTTCTGGTTAATAATGTAAGGCGTATCTCCTAATTCGTCGCTGCCTGTCTGGTTTCGGCTCGCTCCGCTCCTCGCATCGACACCCGTATAGTCGCTCCAATAATTACCGCCTACAGGATAGCCAACATCCCAGGTGTTTATTGAGACCGCTACAGAATAGTTTTCCCCACTAACATCGTAAACCTGTATCTTGTTATCGATAAAATAGTTGCCTCTAATCATGTTATATGAGGACTCCATAAAGCCGATTCCAACGTTGTTGTCTGTTATGTTGTTTAGCATAATGGTGTTTTGGAGAGAGTTGAAGAGGAAGATGCCATCTGCGCCGTTAGTTATAACATTTGTAGATATGCTGTTAAGGTTTGAAGCGTTACTGAACTGTATTCCTCTCTCGTTGTCTGTTATGTTGTTTGTACTAATGTAGTTGTCGGAAGACGCAAAGAGTCCTATTCCAGAGTAATTGTCCGTTATCTGATTTTCATATAATGTCGACCCTGTTGTGTAAGCCAATAGTATGCCATGCCCATTGCCGGTGAGTTCCAGATGATGGACTGTTATGTTTTTGCAGTTCACGAGGGCGAGATAACCTACATCTGGAAAAGTGACCGAATTTATGACCAGATTACTTTCGCTAATCAGATAGTAGACTTTTTTGCCGTTGACTGTGTTTGAATTATCAATTTCATTATCGAAGTGTGAAGGCTCGTCGCCATAAACCGCGAGATTATAATTATTGTCCATTTTGTTGTCTCTAAGTATATTTTTTGAAGACAAGAAGATGTTGATACCTATGCCGTTGTTTGTTATGTTGTTTCCAGTAATGGTGTTTTGTGAGGCTTCGTTAAGGTAGAGACCATAATTGTTGTGTGCTAAGGTGTTTCCAGATATGATGTTTTGTGAAGCGCCCTCAAGGTAGATACCGTAAAAGCTGAATCCTATTTGTAAGTTCTTGATTGTCACGTTGTTTCTGTACGACAGGTCTATTCCTCTTTCTCCTTGTCCTGAAAGATAGTAGCCTGCGCCATCAACTACAATGTTATTACGTTGAACTACAAGATAGAAACTGTCAATGTTATCTGTGAAGGTGTAGATGTCTCCAGCCTGTTGAATAGGAGCTGTAGTATTTGTTGAAGTGACAATGCTTCCATCACTTAAAATGTAAATGAATCCCTCAATATCTTGTGAGTTAACGGGCTGAGTGTTAACTGCACATAACGAAATTATGGTTAAGACAACTAGAAAAATAACCTTACTTGTGTTCACTTTTTTCCTCTCCCATATTGAATATAATTGTCATTGCACCAGAACCTCTACATTCATGTAATGTTTTAAGGTTGCTGCTTCAACAATAAATCTCGTCATATTAGTCTTTGGATATAAAAGTTTTTCAGAATTAAACCCACATCCAAAGCCATCAACGTTAAACTTCCCCCTAACAGGTATTTTTAAGACATTCAGAAGCAAATAGTACCTGCAGAGGTTCCCAAGTTGAGTTCAGCTAAGGAGTTGGGCGAAAGAAAAATCATAGAACTCGTTCTAGAGTGCCTAGAGCAAATGCCGAATATGCCCATTCCATTCGGCGACGACGCCTCAGCAGTAGATATGGGGCACGACAAACTCGCCGTAATAAACATGGACATGCTTGTCGGAAAAACAGATGTCCCAAAAACCATGAGCCTCTGGCAAGCCGCCCGCAAAGCAGTAATAATGAACATAAGCGACCTAGCAGCAAAGGGAGCACAGCCCATTGCCCTCCTAGCCTCCCTCGGAGTACCTCCAGACCTGACAGAAACGGACATACAGCAGATCGGCAAGGGACTAAACGCTGGCGCCCGCGAATACAACGCCTACATATTGGGGGGCGACACCAACGAAGCCTCCGACCTAATAATCAGCTGCATGGCATTGGGAGTATGCAGCAAACATCACCTTATCAAGCGTAGCGGCGCAAAGCCTGGAGACTACGTGGCGGTAACTGGCTCTTTCGGAAAACCAGCCTCTGGACTAAAGATTCTGATGGACGGTCTTTCAGCTCCTGAGGATAGTGGAGCGCTTGTTGACACTGTTCTGATGCCCAAGGCAAGGGTCCAAGAAGGGATGGCTCTAGCGCAATCGAAGGCGGCAACAGCCTCCATAGACTCGAGCGACGGACTGGCATGGAGTCTCCACGAAATTTCCCGGGCTAGCAATGTTGGTTTCCGCCTCGATAAACTTCCAGTAGCCCCTGAAGCAGAAAGGTTCGCGGAGATTCACGGTTTCGATTCTGTGGAACTAGCCTTTTATGGAGGAGAGGAATACGAACTTCTGGTGACAATCAAACCAAAGCTCTGGCAAGAAGCAAAAAAAGCCGTGGAAAATGTGGGAGGAAGCCTCACTAAAGTGGGGCGGGTCACTGAAGAGAAGCATCTTCTGCTGCAAACAGATGGGAAGCTGGTTTCTATAGAGGCTCGTGGGTGGGAACACTTTAAAACGGCTTAGAGGAGAAACATGACAAAAGAGGGAGGCAGTTTAATGGTGAGATCATGTGATGTGGGCAGCTTTCCGTTAGTTGGTGATTCAAGGAAGTTTGTGGAGGGAGCAAGCCGTTTCAGCCTCTCTTCAGCAGATGAATCAGCCGAATTTTTTGAGGAAAAGGTGCTTGAAGGTTTACTGGATAAAATTAGAGTAGGCATTGATGTTCCAAATTTTCCTCAGTTTCGAGATATGAACGAGATGTTTCTGTCTATGATGGATGGAGTGGAGCGGATTAAGGGTGGCTACTTAGAAACCGAGATTCCTTCTGTGAAGGCAGACAGAAGTGGCATACCAGAGGTTATGGTGATAAAAAAGCACTCTCAGATGATCCAAGAGAAGAAGGGTGCAGCTTTCGAAATTAGGATTTGTGTTACCGGACCCTACACGCTCGCTTCCTTTTTCCCTTACAAAAGGGAGGACACATTCATCAGGATAGGAAACGCCATTTCTCAAATCGTGGAAAACAGCATCTTCAACAATAAGCACGGCAGAGTCAGTTTGGTTTCGGTGGATGAGCCTCTCTTCGGGCTGCAAGACGATACGTTAATCGATTTCGGTTCCGAAGGGAGAAAAAACCTGCGAAGGGCATGGGAATCCATTTTCCACAAAATCAAGTCCAAGAACGCTCAAACCTTGATGCATCTTCACAGCACGGTAGATGAACTCTTCTGGGATATAGGCTCCCTGGAAATACTCGAGTCTCACGTTGACGACCCCATTCACCAAAGGAAAAACACCAAACAAAAGCTGGAGTCAAGGGACAAGTTTCTGAAGGCTAGCTTGGCAGTTAACGACTTCGATGCGTTGATTAAGAAAGGGATTGTTGCAGATTCGCCAGAAAAGCTGGCTGAATCAGACCTAAACGAGAGGATTGCTGACGCTTGGACAGACATCAAACATGGACGAATTAATCCCGAAAGCTTTCTTGAAAGTGTAGAACTAATGAAGAATCGGCTGGTTACGGTGGTTGAGCGGTTTGGTGCTGAGAGGGTTCTGTACGCGGGACCTGAATGCGGATTAAAGGGGTACCCAACATATGAGACTGCACTTGAGTGCTTGAGACGCGTCTCCAGTGCCGTAGAAAGTTTTGAAAAATAACCGTTGCTGTCCCTTAAACAAACAGGAATAAACGGTCAGAAAAAGAAAACATTTCAGTCTTCTTTTGGCTTTCCTTTCTCGATGGATGAGAATAACGAAAGAAGATTTTGCAAGATTTTGTAGGTTAATCCCCAGATGATGTGCTTTCCTATGGTGTAGGCTGGGTATTCTCCGAAACTGAATTTTGCGGTTCCCTTGTGTTTGGCAAGTTCTTCTAGTGGCGTCCAGAAGTATTCCGTTAACTCCTCATTCAATTCTATGGCTTGTTCCTTCTCTAGGAGAACAACAAAGGGAAGAATCTGCATTTCAGGTTTCTGTGTCGACCTCACAGGCTCCATTGCTCCAAGAAAGCGGCAGCCCTCAGCAAGGTTTATGTTGGTTTCCTCCAAGGTTTCCCTAACCACGGTCTCCTCCAGATTCCGGTCTTCAGGGTTACCTTTTCCACCGGGAAAAGCGGTCTGTCCTGACCAGGGGTCACCTGATTTTTCAGCTCTCTTCACAAGCAAGACCTGAAAGTCCTGATTTGCTTCTCTCAGCAGCACAACAACGGCGGCGTTCGCATCCAGTTTTTCGGATGTTGGCTTCAGCATCTCGGCTAGTCTTTCGATATTCCCAATATAACCCACTTCTGTCCTTCCTCCGTGGCTTTTTTAGAATCATCTACCTATTTCAAACAAGCTGTTTATGTTAATCATATATTCTCTCATTTCCTTAATCATCTTCACGTCAAGCTTTACGCTCAACTTTTCGATGTTGTCCTCCCAGAAAATCTTTTGATGTTTTACTTCCCCATAAAAAAGGGGGAAGGGAAAATTTTTGGTTTTATTTTTGTTTTTTGAGTGTCATGTAGGCTATTAGACCTATGACCACGCCGACGGCTGCGATTATCAGTATGACTAGGTCGATTGTCAGATATGCTGGTATTTCTGGAATTGATGGGTATGCTGGCATCTGGTTTACGGTTGTCTGCGCAATCTCTGCTGCGCTGGGAACATCTACTTCTGCTGGCGCTTCGTCTACACCAAATGTGGTTGTTGCCTGTGAGATGCAGTAAGATTTGGAGCCTTCGAACATTGCAGTGACATGGTATTCGCCGACAACGCTGGGAGCCCACATGTGGCTGAACACGCCATTTTCATCGGTTGTAACGGTGGCTGAGTACCATTCTCCATTCGGATCTTGTATTTTTATAAACACTTCGACACCTTCAACTTCATATGTAGTGGGCCACTGCATGTACACGTAATGCATCCAGTCGGTCATGTTTTCGTCGGCTACTGCTGGAACACCGTTTGGAAATCTTAGTTGCAATGCGATGTCTTTTGTGCCCGGAGATACATCCATTACTGTGCCCTTTATCATTACACTGCTTCCGAGTGAAATAACGTCGTTTTGGATTGAAACTGTGGTTGAGCTTGGACCTTTACCTATGGCGTATAAGCGATTATCGTATCCGTTTAATCCTACTATTGTGCTGTCTCCGATCATTACGTGTCCGCCCCACCAGTTGTTTATCCAGCTAAGCTCCCAGATTTTTGTTCCATTTTCAACATCAAGAACGACTAATGGACCGCCTCTAGGTATAGGATTAATTGGTGA
Organism: uncultured Candidatus Bathyarchaeia archaeon; assembly: GCA_964455275.1. Classification (GTDB taxonomy): domain Archaea; phylum Thermoproteota; class Bathyarchaeia; order Bathyarchaeales; family Bathyarchaeaceae; genus Bathyarchaeum. The sequence goes on from CAYVVO010000012.1 coordinate 9,436, forward strand.
ATGCTCTGAATAGGATAAACAGATTTTTCCATCAGCGAGGAAATGGTATGCGATGTGGAATTTGTTGCTCCATGTCATTTCAGAGTATTGGTCTAGTACATCATAGGTCCACAAGACTTTTCCAGTTTCAAGGTCGTAGCAAGTTACTATTCCGCTAGCGCGACCGGTGAAGAATTTTCCATAGCCGTAAGCGGGACCATACCATTTGTCATAGAAGGCTAGGTAGCCTTCTGGTTCAGTTGTCCATTTTAAGTCACCAGTGGTCAGAGAGAAAGCATGGTATGTTAGAGTCTCTTTTGATGATACTATCATGACATCATTTTCTGGGATAGTGTCTGAGTAAACCAAGGTTGTACCGCTTTCTGGCAATGTTACAGTTTTCTTGAAAACCATAGTTCCTTCATTTCCCGGAGATACGTCAATTGCCCAATTAGTGACATCTGGAGATGTGCCGCCAAAAATTCCGCCAGAAGAACTACCAACTATTTTGTCAAATAGATGATATGAACAAGCTGATCCAGGCAGGTCTGTGGGTATATCTATGGTCCATTCGATTCCTGTTGTGGCGTCGTAAGTGTTTCCTTGTGGTCTCCAGCTGCCCTCATCTGAAACTACTCTACTGGAGTTCCATAATGACAGCGTTCCTGACCTAGTGTTTAAGGTATATCGATAGATTTCGCCTTTAGGTCCATACAGATTATAGCCACCAGGCACGTTTTCCATTGTGTATTCCCATCGTCCTGTCAGTGGGTCATATGCCTTCCATGTTCCAGAACCAGCAGCTCCAAAACCTCCGGCACCGCTATCTGTCCATAGGTAGCCGAAAACACCGTGGTAGTTGTATGAGTCCCAAAAGAATGTTTGCCCAAATTGTAGTCTTTCATTATTCCAGTTTTTGACCCACAGTTCTTCACCAGTTTTTAGATCTACGGCAACAACGTCCTGATCAAGTTCAGGGTTGCTTCCTTGCCATTCGTATCTGTTGTAGTATAGTACTCCGCTTATTATTACGGAGCCCCTAAATTTTTCTTCGTACGCGTCTCCCATTTCGTATTGAACATTTCCAAGTTCGACGCTAACTAGTCCTCCTTGTGTGTATGGTTTTGTCCAAAGAACATGTCCGGTTTCGGGTGCATCAGCGTTGCCTGCATGATATTTCGGAATAGGTGGCATTATATAGGTTCCTGCTGGTCTTAGCCAATCTCCAGAAATTTCTGACCATTCATAGAATTGTGCGTTTATTGGTCGCGTCCAGTATTCTGTTGGAAGAGAAACACCCGGCCAATAAGGTAGTGATTCTTCTTGCACTACAACTACTAGTTCATCAGTTTCGCTAGCTAACATATTGCCTTGTTCAGGGAAGTGACCTTTTACGATGTATTCTCCAACCAGAGTGGGAGTGTAAGGAACTCCAGTTCCTCCAGTGGCATCTGTTGTTATGTCAGAAAGTGTTTCAGTTTGACCGTCTGGTCTTTGTATGGTTATGCTTAAGCCTTCCCAGCCCATATGCGTGCTGGAGAGTTGTGCTGAAATTCCAACATGGAATAACAGTTGTTCGTTTACTGGTGCAGGATTAGGTATGGCACCGATATATGGGTAGGTTTTTTTTCCTTGCTGAGCGTTAATAGTCGGAAAAATTGTAAGAATCGACGAAAGCGTTAGAACTGTTAGCAAAATAATCATTGAAACTTTGTATCTTTTTCTTAATATTTTCATTCGTTTTTCTCCTTTTTTATTTTTTGTTGAGTTTGGTTGCCTTTGACAACTGATCTGTCAGCGTGCGCATGCATATGCTAGCTGCCAGAGGCTCCCTCAAACCCATCGCACAGAGCTATACCCCATTTTGTTTTTAAAGTTATTCTAACCTTTAACAGAAATTTTCATTTGGGTTTGGGATTGAAATTTTAACTTGGAAAAAGGGGAGTTTGCGTGAGAATAGTGGATGTGTCTCCACCGTTTAGTGAACAGCCAGTCCCTTAACGTTTTTCATGCTTTTACTTTCCTGAACAGTTTCTTGCTTTTAATCTCGCAAACTGGGTCATGAAGCGGTTTTTTTGTGTTGGAAAACAAGGATTGCTGCCCCCCCAAAACGCCGACTGCCAAGATAACCCAAAGCCAAAGCTCTTGAGAGAAAGCACTTGAACTTTCGTTTGGTGACAGGCGCATGCTGATTTGATGGGTGCTATGCAAATAGCTGAATGCAACAAGCCAAGAATCATCCACAGGTGCTATTGAATAGTTGAGTTGATTTTCGTTCCATATCGCCTTTAATGAAGTCGCCAGAAGCACAGTAACGATAAGATTCTTCAATTTTATGTACATTCCTATTTCTATTAATAATACGCTTTTTCATCGATTAAACGGGTTTTTGTAAAGTTTTCTTGACAAGACTTGGTCAAGGTTTCTTGACTAGATTGGTCAAGTTTTCTTGACAAAAACGCTTTTCTTCCCCTTCGAGTAGAAACATGGACTGATGGCTCCAACACAGGAAATGAAACTCACCAAAAGTAAGTTGCTTTACAAGTTTCATTTTTCATTCCCCAAATGCCTGTGTAGGAGCCTCAGCAAACTCCATCATTTTAAGCTCATGAACAGCTTTTGGAAGCAGCTATCTTTTTTCTACAATGATTTTTGTTCCGCTCTTGACTTGTTCGAACAGTTCCAGATTCTTGGTCACTTTGCCGATTATGTTGACGGGACTGTATGGCTGGGTTTCACCGTAGAATATGCAGAAGGCGCTTCCCATTGGCCAGTAGGCTAAGGTTCCCTTCTCCACTGTTGGTTTAGCCTTTTCGTTACCCATCTTCACAGGAATACCGAAGTAAACTTCTTGTTGCCACAGGGCTGCTAGACCCTCCAATGGAAGCTGCCTGATTATGGCATCTGTAGTCCGTGGAGATCGAATGCGAACAAGTTCTCCTTCCGCTTCTCCAACGTTCTCAATAATGAATCTGATGGATAGACGAGAAACACTCATATTTTAAACACTCACCGACTTAATTTTTACAGGCTCCTATTATCTTTTATCACATAACTCTCTTGACTGGAAGCACAGCATGCAATTTGGGACACAAAGATGGCGTTATTCGCTCTCTTTTTGCTGTTTTTTAACATGGAACTCTGGAAAAGAAAATGAGTTAGTAAACTTTATATTTCAGATGAAAGTGCAGTAGCTAGAAATTCAGCTAGATAATAGGAAGGATTTGTATGGCATATTTAACTTCACAGGGTGGACAACCCGTTCTTATCCTTAAGGACGGAACATCACGTAAACGTGGAAAGGATGCCCAGAAAAATAATATAATGGCTGCCAAGGTTATTGCCGAAGTTTTAAGGAGCACTCTTGGTCCTCGCGGCATGGACAAGATGCTCATTGACGGTCTAGGCGACATAACCATAACCAACGACGGCGCAGCGATACTTGACGAGATAGATGTTCAGCATCCAGCGGCAAAGATGATGGTGGAAGTAGCCAAGACTCAGGATGACATGGTGGGCGACGGAACCACCACCGCAGTAATCTTGGCTGGAGAGCTTTTACAGAAAGCCGAGGAGTTGCTGACTCAGAATATTCATCCAACAATTATTGTGCAAGGATACAGAAAAGCCGTTGAGAAGGCTGTGGAAGCGTTAGCCAAATTGGCGATAACCATTGACATTGATGACCGAGCAACCCTGAAGAAAGTCTCTATGACTTCTATGGGAAGCAAAGCTGTAGGTGACGCTCGAAGCCATCTGTCTGACATCACCATTGACGCCGTTAAACTGATCGCTGAGAAACGGGGCGATAAAATGATAGCGGACATTGATAACATTCAGAGAGTTAAGAAAGAGGGAAAAAGCCTCTACGATACAGAACTTATCAGAGGCATAATCATCGACAAAGAGATTATTAACACAGGCATGCCCAAACGAATTGAAAAAGCAAAAATCGCGCTCCTCGACTCTCCTCTAGAGGTGGAGAAAACCGAGTTCTCATCAGAAATTAGGATACGAGACCCCACTCAGATGCAGGCGTTTTTGGACAAAGAGACAAGCATGCTCAAGGAGATGGTGGAAAAGATCAGTTCCTCAGGTGCAACAGTTATATTCTGTCAGAAGGGCATCGGCGACATGTCTCAGCACTTCCTAGCAAAGAAAGGAATCATGGCTGCACGCCGAGTTAAGCAATCAGACATGGAGAAACTAGCCAGAGCCACTGGAGGCAAAGTCATCACAAAGTTAGACGACTTGAACAGTGAAGACTTGGGAGAAGCAGGACTCGTGGAAGAACGTAAAGTCGGGGATGACAAAATGATCTTTGTGGAGAAATGCAAGGAACCCCGATCAGTTGCGATTCTCATCCGCGCTGGTCTAGAACGAATGGTGGACGAAGCGGACAGAGCCATGAACGACGCTCTGTCAGTGGTTGCTGATGTGGTCGAAGATAACAAGATTGTGGCTGGCGGAGGAGCAACAGAAAGCGAAATCGCAAAAGTTCTCCGCGACTACGCTACAAAGGTCGGCGGCAGGGAACAACTCGCTATAGAAGCGTTCGCTAATTCGCTGGAGATAGTGCCTAAGACTCTGGCTGAAAATGCGGGTCTAGAGTCTATAGACATTCTTGTCGGGTTGAGGTCAGCGCACGAAAAGAAGAACGGTCATCTGATGGGCGTCGACGTTTTCAAGGGCAAGATAGTTAACAGCTACGAGAACGGAGTCGTTGAGCCCCTGAAGGTTAAGGAGCAGGCGATGAAGTCAGCCGCGGAAGTTGCATCCATGATTTTGAGAATCGACGATGTGATTGCATCGACGAAACCAAAAGAAGGTGCTCCTCCGGGCGGAATGCCTCCAGGCTACTAAGAAACGTAGCTAAACCTTTTTTCTTCATATTTTTTTGTTCATTACGTAATCGTGTGCGTTTATTGTTTTTTTGTTTTGTAGAAAAGTTAATTTGTTTTTCTTGCTAACATTCATTAGCTTGATAGACGCTGAACTTGAGTTAGGGATGTTACGCAGTTTAGGTCTTGTGTGCTAAGGGTAGGGTATAGGCGGGAAAATGGCTGTGCAGAAGATGGATAAGCCAGTTACGTTGGGTGTTGACCTCGGAGGCACCAAAGTTAATGTGGCGTTAGTAGACCGTAGCGGTCGCCTTTTGTTTGCCCACAAATCTATGATTCACGCCTCAAAGGAACCAGAAAGGGTCATCGCCGACATCCAGACAGCCATGGACACCTGCCGCAGCAAAACAGATCAGGAAGTAGAAGCGGTTGGAATCGGCGTAGCCGCCCAGGTTGACCGAAAAGGGGTTGTGTGCTGTTCTCAAAATTTGGGTTGGCGAAACGTTCCCTTAAAGAAGAAACTGGAAAAAGAGCTTGGGCTGCCTGTGGCTGTGACTAACGATGTTAATGCAGCTACTTGGGGCGAATGGCGGTTTGGCGCAGGAAGAGGCGTAGACGATTTGGCTGTTCTTTTTGTGGGCACAGGCGTAGGCGGGGGAGTCATAACTGGCGGAAAACTTCTGTCGGGTTGCAGTAACAGTGGCGGAGAACTGGGGCACATCACCATTGTCTATGATGGACGGAAGTGCCACTGTCCCAACAGAGGCTGCTTGGAAGCCTATGTGGGTGGCTGGGCAATGGCTGAGCGTGCCCAAGAAGCCGTTAGAAACGCGCCAGAGGAGGGGCAGCGTCTGGTGGCTTTGGCGGGCGGTGTTGAAAAGGTCACGGCGGCTACTGTTAGCAGAGCTTACCGTGAAGACAGCCTGCTGGCTCGGAGGTTGGTGAAGGAGACTGGGCGATACTTGGCTGCTGGGGTGGTCAGCATCGTTAACGTTTTTAATCCTTGTGTTCTGGTTCTTGGAGGCGGCGTTATCGAGGGAATCCCTGAGCTGATCCAGATAGTGAAGGATATTGTTCCAACTATGGCGTTAGAGGCTTCTGTTGAAGAACTGGAAATTGTGAAGGCAGCGTTGGGTGCTGATGCGGGGGTAATCGGGGCAGCTGCTTTGGCTCAAGATCTGGTAGAATAAGCTTCGTGAGCTGCGGTAAACCTGTTTTCTGGCATCTGTTTGTCGTCTGCCTTTCTGTGCTGTTAAGCAAAAGGTTAAAGTTCTTCGGTGCAAAAGTCTGTTAGGCGGGGAAGTCAGATGTCTGTCTCAGCTTATGTGTTGGTTACGTTGAATCCGGGCACCGAGAAGAATATACTCAAAAAAGTTTCTCACTTTGACGAAGTCAAGAGGGTAAGCATGATGTACGGCGAATACGACGCCATCCTCAAAGTACGCACCGAAAATCTGGAAGATCTGAACCAGTTCCTAACAGATAAACTGAGGGTACTACCCGACATCTTCCAAACAGCCACCCTAATAGTAGCCAAAACACACTCAAACAAACGCTAACCCACAAGCCTCTTATATGGCGTTATCCCAGAGTTTCCCTCATGGGCTATTCTGCCGTTGCTTTTTGTTGCATCCTTTGCGGCAATAGTATGTAAACAGAGATTACTGAGAAAATCAGGCTGATAATTAATTGGTTGATACGGTTCTTTATCTAATGTGCCTTTGTTTGTGCGAGAAGAAAAAGTGAAAAAGTCTGCATCTCTGCTTGCTCTTTTGACATTAACACTTTTGAATGAAATATCCACAAAAATAATTGCTGCAAAGTTCTTAGACGATGTATGGGTGGTTTGGTTTTTCTAGGTCTTTAACGAGTTCCATTGCTTGTTTAGATGCTGGTATGTCAGTTAGTGGGATTCCTTTGAGGAGAGACCACGGGGTCTTTTCTGCCAGTGTTGTGGCTATGTGGTCTTCGCCGAAGCATTGTTTGGATATGTCATAGACTAGGGAGTGGACCTCCGCCTCTGAGATGTGCCCCAAGGCGTGAAGGTACTCGTGGGTTAAGATGCTGTAGACGAAGGCGTTGACTAGCTTCTTCGATTTTGTTACCGCTTCCACGATGTTGACCAGTCTCCTGTTCAATACTATGTTGTTTGTGCCCAGCTGATGGTATGCACCCAGGTGAAGAGGCAGGTCATCCAGAAAAAGCAGCATGCCCCGTCTGTGCTCGCCTAAACAAGCTTGGACGGTTTCCTTGACTATCTCCCAAATTCCGCTGAAGCCTTCAGCCTCGTCAATCCTTAAACGGTAACTTTCAACCGTAGGCAACTCTTTTTCGGTTTTTGACTCTTCGTCTCTCGTGAGACGATTTGGCTGAAAGTCTGTGGAAAGCAACTTTATCGCGTTCATTATTACCTTCCAGTAACTTCTCGGTATTTATACATATCACTTTTTAGAGCCACATCACACCGCCGAAAGCAGTCAGCCTATTGTATGCTGATTTTCTTGAAAGCCCCAAAAAATAGTGGCGTCAACTGCCTCCGGGACAGCTCAACGTTTATTTGCTTAACCAAAAAATCTGTCAAGTCATCTAAGGGAACCCGCTGCGTTCCCCTCTCATGGCGAATCCGAAGCTCCAAGCCGCCTTTCTGGAAGAGAAAACGGAGCACACAATAATCGAACCTTAATGGAACCCGTTTACCGCCATCCCTGACACTGTGATAACAGACAGCAAAGAAAAAATCTAAAGTCTCCACCTCTGTTTCGTCAACGCTCTTCAGGCACTGCTCAAGCTCCTTCTGGTCAAAAAAATTGAAGTCAACGCCATCAGCCACGCCGAACTCGAAGCTGACAATGCAATTCTGTTTCAAATAGGGAGTTACGGCACCCAAATCGAAGGTTTCCTGATTCAGACGATGAAACGTGCAGAGAATAGCCTTCTGAACATCTTTAGCTGAGTCTTGATACTCAAAAGGGGTTATACCGTGAACATTTTCGGGAAAATTTTCGTAACGCCCAAGCAACCCAAACGCCTTTTGTCCCGGATTATGATGCCTTTTTCATCTTTTGTATCCTTTCAAGATTCTCAAGAAGAGTTGACAGGGTTGCTCCAAGGCTATTAAGTTTCTCTGCATCCGTTTCTTCTGCAAGCTGTTTCTCTATCGCCTGAATCTTAACTAGGATTGTTGATTCTAGGCTAGAGAAAACGGGAGTTTTATCAGCCTCTGGTTCTGGCTCTCCCTCTCTAACAATCACGACCCGCTTTTGGCAACTGGCGCACCAGAGGTCTCCGATTCTTAGTTTGAAGAGAGGTGAAGCGCAGGCTGGGCAGGAATGCTCCGTGAGGGTGGCTCCCTGCCTAAGCAAATCAGCCATAGCCTTGATGTTTTTTGAATCTTTAGTCACGTCAAACCCTTCTGAACAAGCTTTACAGCTTAGAGAATATATTTTTGCCGTCAGTTAATTAACTATCCTATGGAGTTGAACGGAATAGCCTCTTTTTTACGATTATTGCAGATAAAGTAGCCATCAAGAATAAGGGCAAGATAATCCATGAAGGAAACTCTGGAATTGCATCCGTTCCAATTATTTCTACTGTTTTGATGCGGTGCTGGTAAGTAAAGTATAGGTAGGTGTTGTTTGCTTCTTCGTTGACTGCTGGAGCTACCGAGGTGCCATCGACCAAAACAGTCCAGTTGCCTTCTGAATGTAACAGGTCTTTTGGTATTGTTACTCTGCAGAATCCTGTTGTTCCGGTTTCGCCCTCCACATTAAACCGCACTAGAGCAGTTTCAGGGTTGAAACTGAAATCTGAAACAGTTGAGTTACTCATAACATTAACACCATAACTAGTCCCTTCCCATGTACCAGCATCAAAGAATGTGATTGGAGCCATGAGTGGGTAATTGTCCCTGTTGTTCTCATTTATGATGTAAGAAGTATCTCCTATTCCATCTCCGTCACTGTCGGTTCCGTTGTAATCGCTCCAATAGTTGCCTTCTAGACCGTTATCCCAGAAATTACGGGATAAGCCAGCACCGGCGTTGTGAGCATTGTTAATAAAATTGTTATGATAGAAAGTGTTGTTGACTGCGCTAGAACTCAAACTCACTCCCATTCCCTCATCAATTTCGGGAATATTATAATTCATTATGTAGTTATCATGAAAAACATTGTTAGTGCCATGATAACCAATAGCGATGACAAAAGGACCGCCGTAGTTTTCTCCGTTCATTATGTTTCCTGAAAACGTATTATGAGAACTCGTATCCCCAGAACTGGTCATTGAGAAGCCAAGACACGTATTGTTATGTATCACATTTGAATTTGAAAACCGTAAATAGATATACTCGTTAAGGACGGTGTTTCCGACAATAGTATTGAATGAAGAGTTCCTTAAACTAAATCTGTAATTTACTTTATTTTTGTTGATGTTGTTATTCGAACCAATCAGCGTTATGCCTTTTGTTATGGTACAATTGATTATTTGAGTTCCGTTTCCCATCACGAGAATTATCCCACCGGGTTTAGGCGCAAGTGTGAGATTCGTTAGTTTGATATTGTTGGCATTGATTTCGATGGCATTTGCATAACTATAGAATGCTTGCATAGTTATCCATGTGACATTGTATGCTGGATGTAGGTTAATTATTGTGTTTTCGGGGTTTTCGCCTATAATTGAGATTGTTTTGTTGATAAGTATGGTTTGATTTATAGGGCCTTCATAGATTCCGTTTCTAACGAAAATAGTATCGCCATCCTCAATAACTCGAATAGCTTCTTGAATAGAAGAATAATCGTCTGGAACAATAAGGGTCTTAGCTTCTGCTTTTGCAGTAAAGTTTTGTGAAATAGATGCCAGAATAAAGGAAAGAACCAGCAATAACACAATTATTGCTTTGGTTTTCTTTATATTAGAAAGCATAACAACCTGTTTTATGGTGAATATAAGGTAAAAGTTTTTTTGTCAAATTTTCTTGACTAAATTTTGTCAAGATTTTTTGACAACAAGTATATGTTGATTTTATTGTTCTGTATAAAAAAGGTAACAGATATTTAGGATCAGAAAAAGAAGGGATAATTGTGGTGGTTTTGTGGTTGCTAGGGTTACTATAAATAAATTACTTCGTAAACTGCTCCTAAAAACAAGTCGTCCTGAACCGTGCCTTCTATATAGTTAGAGCCGTAGTAGGGAAATCCGTTCACAACCCAATATTGGAAGACTATCGCACCGCCGGGCCAAGCCCAAGCCACATAGGGTACCTCGAAGCTGTGATCTCCCTCTGATACTTGGTAGGTGTACCATGTGGGCCCGACCTCCTCGCCGTCTATTTCAAAAGGTACCTCGAATTGATGATACTGACCGTTATCTAAGTAGACGGAGCCCGTTGAAACATCATGATATGGTAAATAGTGAGCAGTAAGCTCGTGGCCATCAGAAATGTACATGTTTGCTGGACGGCTGCCATAAATGCTTCCATCGTAACTGAAGTGAGTGAAGACGTAGCCTGGAATGTCACTGACATTGATTGTATAGACTTTACCAATTAATCTGGAGATGCCTGGACTAGAATAGGGTTGACCATCTATGTAGAAGGTAGGATAAAGCGGATTGTTATGGTTGTCTTTAGCATCCCAAGTCAACAGAGGCTGATATAATACTTTGTATCCGTTGCCATAAACTACAAGCCGTCCATCACCAGTTTCATAACCCGGTCTTTGATGCCAGTCACCATCAAAATACGTTGGCCATATTGCTGTAAAATTATTGTGGAGCGGTGTTTGATCGAAATCATTTCCATAAAAGCACGTATGCGAAGCATCATCTAAAGCTGCCTTTATTGATACATAGTCTGCCAAAGCAAAACTAAAGAATTGCTTAAGCCAGTAATGGTAAGGTGCCCAACTGCCTTCAACCGCCTGACTTAGAGATGCTGACCCCCCGACAAAGCCTATATAACAGAAATCACCGTTGTCCGCAGCTGCGTAACCATCATCACTCATGTGAAGGAGGGTTGTAAACCCAGGCATGGTTTTCGGTTTTACAAGTCGGTAAGTCCAAGCGAAAGGCATTCCCCGTGCTCTTCCGCCGACTAATCCTTGTGTGGTAACATGCTGTTTGGGGGGGGCACCAAGAGTGTCTTCAATATGTGCTGAGTTGCAGGTATTAATGAAAGCAAAGAACGTTTTACCCGAAGTTCGTTGAAATATTTGCATGTCAAAGACAGCGTTTTCATAGGATACGTTCTCCCATTGATAAACTGGGCCTTCAAAAGTGCCATCGTTGTCTTCAAACATATAATGAAATTCATTTGGATCCTCTAACCAAGGTATATCTACTTGCCCATTGCCGTGATCGAAATCAACTACCGCCACGCGCGGGTAATTCGCCTCACTGCTTTCAATCTGAGCTAAAATAGTGTCTCTGTACGAACCTTTTTCTCCTTGGTAGTCGCTAGCAGAATAACCGTTAGCCCAGAATTGCACTTTAAGGAAATCAGCAGTTTCTTCTTGTTGCGCAACCTCATCTGGGTGCTTGCGCCAGCTAAACCCGAGGTTGTCATTCCATGCTCCTTCACTTTCGGAACCCCAAATCATGGCACGCCCATATAATGGTGTTGCATTAACAATCGACACCGACATCACAACCATTACTGTTGAAAAGAATAGCAGAAGGCAAAGCAGCACACCACTAACCTTGAAGGAGCGTAATTTCGGCAAATTGAAAGACAGTGTTCCTTTTTTCTTCTTGCTCAAATAGACTGGAACCGCAACTAGCATAAAGACAATAACAGCTGGAAGCGCTATCCACGAGAGCGATAACGAGCTTGACTGAGCTTCATCAGCAGTAGACCCATCGTCTAACGCAACAGCTACTATATCATCATAAGTAGCGACCAAGTCAGGCGGAGGATCCATTGTGGAAAACCGTTCTTTGATGAAACAGATTTCTCCTGTGTCAGCCCAAGCGTAAACATTTATTCCGTAAACATTGCCCGGGTAAAACTTGTCCAAACTAACCCAGATGTGCCGCATCGGATAAAGCTCCAAGAGATCCTTGCTGCGCGCTTTATCCATATAATGAGAGGGAGCAAAGATTGTTTCCCAAACCATCGCATTTGTCACATTATACTTCAATTCAACAGTGTCATTTTCAATTTCCATTTTCCCCCATGTGAGAGTCTTGGCTTGTGCTATCGCAATGTCAATCGTCTGCTGCTCAGAAAAGTACACAGTTGTGCTACCGATTTTATACAGGCCCCAGTTGTCAATAAAGTATTTTAGAACACCATTCTTGTAACGCAATGCTACGCACTTGTCTGGCGCTTCAATACCGTTAAACGTGTATGTCCACCGGAAAGTTGTAGAGTCTCTTGAGGTAGTCACTTCAAGTTTTCTGTTTCCAGAAATTGATGTTAAGTTTTTGTTTAAGTCAACAGTAGCTAGTGTCGATCTTAATTCTCCATAAAACGAGTCTCCAGTATGGCTGCGATAATTCCCAAGGAAGTCTTTAGCCATTTCAAGAGGGTTAGCAGTTGCTTCTGTCATCCACGGTGAGCCGTCAACTTCTAGAACATGTATCTTTTGTAGATTTCCGTTTATGAAAGTATAGAGCATGTCTAGCTTGCTTTCATTGGATTGTAAATTGTAGCGTATCCTCTCTTGAGGAAGAACGTCTAAGTACGAATCTTGCGGGAATTCTTTTGTAGTAGTAGCATATTTTGTTAGGTCAAGACCAACCACGTCATTTGAGATCACTAATCCTTTCTCTTGAAGCGTTTCTTCTGCCGCGTATACAGGGGTTGAAAGAAATGAATAAAGGCAAGAGATCAACAGCAAAGAAAATAGAACCATTGAAAGCAGAAAGTGTTTTTTCACATATTTTGTCATTTTCGTTACATCCATTTTTTTGTTTTTCTGCACGGCTTTGATCTCCGTGCCATCTCTTTCTGTCCTTCCCTTAGGACTAGGTGGTGACACACCCCCGAAACAGTCAGCCTCGGCTTAACTGCCCATCGAAATTAATGGTCGATGGAAGAGGAAAAAATATCAAATTTTAACTGTGAGTAATGCTTTTTTTCACATCCCCCACTTCAAACAAATGTAGATTTAATAGGTTAATATTTTTGACAATAAAAGTGTAAAAAACATAAATTGTTGAAATATTTGTTTTGTATTCGTTTAAGCTTTTGAATTAACAACAGAATTGCACTTAACTAGTCAAAAAAATAAGTATAACAAATGAACAACGCATCAAATTATTCAGATTCTTTTGGACAGAGTTTTTTGAGCAGTCTCTATTTGTTGATTATTTATATCACGGTTGTGGTAATGAGAAGTGGAAGAATTGCATCCCAAGACGGAAATTCTGGAATAGAATCAATGTTTTGTTCATCCTTATGATAGAAAAATGAGGAAAGTAATGATTCAGTCTCATCACATCATCCCAAAACAATAGCATAATCGTTTTTGGTTAGTTAAATATACATTCAGTTCTATTGAAGCTGATTATTGATTGATTTGTGCGCCGTAAACGGTATAAATCTCCGCCTATTTATAGGATAAGAATAAATAGGTTACATCTCGTTTAAGCAATGTTAATGGAGGCTTCTATATGGTGAGAAAAAAGAAACTAGAGGAATACGAGGAGAGAATAGGAGAAGCCATGAATATTCTTGGCATGGTTTCCGAAGACACCACCACTCCAAGAAACATAAGAAGAGCCGCGAAACAAGCAATCTCAACGCTCCAAATCTCCGAAAACACCCCCGCAGTCAGAGCAGCCAACGCCATATCCGTTCTGGACGAGATTCTGCAGGACCCCAACATGCCCCCCTACACCAGAGTGAAACTCTGGAACGTCATGAGTCTACTTGAAGCCATCAAGGACTAAAAATCCGCAGGATCATCAATGCACGTTTTCTTTCGTACCCAACTCCTTACCGGCACCATAACAGCGGAAGCTTAACCCTTTTCGTTCAGTGTAAATGTTTGATGCCGTTATAGCCAGGTTCTCTGATTCAATATCGAAGAAGCAGTCAATTGAATCCACGCGCCCATCTAAATGCTATACCTCCTGAAGGAGCAGATAGAATCTGGCTTAGCTTTTTAGGGGGATGTGTACACAAAAGCTTTTGACAGATAACCTATCAAACTTATTAGAATAGAACAAACATTGCAAATTGCCTGAAAGGATGAAGCCATGAACAAGTTCAACAGAGACATAGAGATTCTATTGGCAAGGTTAAACAGGGACACAGACGAAGAATCCCAGAAAAAACTGAATGTTCTAAGAGATAATCTGATTCGCTTGCATGAAGAGAACGTTGTCAAGATCAACCACTCAGTTATGGAGCTGGTATGCGCCAAGCACCTGATTCTTAAGGGTTACGAAGTGGACATTGAGCGCCCAGTAGACGGGCTGGTATGTGACCTGTACGGAGTGAAGGGGTTAGGCTCCCACATCGTTGAGGTGGAGACCGGTTTCATTCCCCCAAGTCACGCTCTTGACCCCGCTAAATACCGCAAATCTAGGATAGCCAGCAAAATAATCAGGTATGGCAACCACTCAGACAAGTTTGCTTTAGGCGTACCACCGTACTATCTGCTGCAGATTCCCGATACCCTAGTTAAACCTCCCAGAGACAGAACCCCCAAAGATCTGAAGTACCTCAAAACCCTCTGCGACCTCTACTACAAGAATCCACCAGTTAGCCTCGAAGAAATCAGAAACGCGCGCATCCACACCATCTACATAATAGACGTGGACGAGGTAACCATAAAGGAAGTTAACCCTGCAACATACCTGAAAAAAAGGGACAGCTTTTCGCTGGCAACATAAACCAAGAAAAGCAAAAAGTTTTCTCCGAGGCTTGTGCCTCTTAAGCTTCTTATACGCTGCAGTCATAGTTTAGGTTGGTGAACAGAGAATGGTGACAGTTTCCTCGAATCTGATACAATCTCATCTGAGCGAGCCAAAGGTTGAGCAGATGTTTCGGTTAATGGAAACGGATTTGGAGATCCAGAATACTCTCCGTATGTCCAATGTAATGGCTGTTGAACGTTTGAAATACAATGACCACGGTCCGGTCCACTCCAAAATCACTGCCGGAAGCGCCCTCGAAATTTTTAACCTCTTAATTCAGGAAGTCACGCCTACAACGGTCCAAAACAACGTTTGCTCTCTTGAAGACGCCAAAGTTGTTGTCTTATGTGGGTCATATCTGCACGACTTGGGGAACAGCATTCATCGGCTCGACCATCATTTCCATGGCTGCGTGATAGCCAACCCCATCTTGGACAGGCTTCTGAAGAAGGTTTATCCCGAAGAGCCGGCTTTGGCGGTGAGGCTGAAGTCTGAGATACTGCATTGCATTTTTTCTCACGAAGATGAAGTTGAGTGTTTAAGCGTGGAGGCTGGGGCGGCGAAGGTAGCTGATGGAACGGATATGGCTCGGGGAAGGACCAGAATTCCTTACAGAAGCGGCAAGGTGGACATCCACTCGCTCTCCGCTTTATCCATCACCAAGGTGGAAATCGAGAAGGGAAAACGGAAGCCTGTTCAAATCTTGGTTAACATGGATAATCCTGCGGGCGTCTTCCAGATAGAAGAAGTGCTGGAGAAGAAGCTGGAAACTTCGGGCATACATGATTTGGTTGATGTTATAGCCTTAGAAAAGGGAGTGCAGATAAGAAGAAAAAAAGTTTACTAAAGACAAGTTTATGAAATTTTCACTTGTCTATGTCTCCTAAGCTAGATTTTGTTTGTTTTTGTTTATAGATTGCGGATATGAATGTTCTAACAGTTTGCTGCTTCATATCAGGAGCCTAATAAAGGTTCATTGTTGAAAACAGTCTTTTTTCTGAGAAACCGCAACCATCTTACTTAAAAGTCGATTTTTAGACGGTGTTGTGCTTAGAAGGGAGTTAAATCATAAAAAAACAGATCAAGTTGTTTTGTGGTCTGTTTCACCATTCCTCGTCTTCATCATCTTCTTCATCCTCGTCTTCATCTTCTTCCCAGTCTTCTTCCTCCATCAAACATTTTCACCTCCCTATCCTTTGTGCTTCACCATCAATGTCTTTGAGAAATCACATAAAAGATTCAAATAAGCATTACGCAGAAAAAACCTACATCCGCCCAAGCCTGCTCTTTGCTTCTTCCAAAGTTTTTTCTATCTTCTCCCAGTGCGCCCCCCGCCAATACACCTGACCGCACCCCGGACACTTCCAAAAATCATCATAATACATAGATGTTGCCTCAGGAATCTCATCAACCACCACCCCCTTAGACACAGCCTCAATTCTGGCATTACATTTGGGACAACGAGAATCACTCAAATCAATCTCCAACATAAAACCGAACCGCCCAGCCAAATCAGCAAGTTTCCCAGCTTCATCCGTTGCCTCAACCAAAACCGCATCCAGCCCACGAGCCACAGCCTGCTGATACAGTTCACGGTCGCGGGTAAGCAGAACCCGCTTCTCAGATTTCGCCAATTCAACAAGCTTTTCGTCGTCAGCAGACCGGAAATAATTGACGTCGTGCCCCAGCATACGAAGCCAACGGGTTAATTTGCCCAGCATGCCATCAGCTATGAACCTCAAAACCGACAACCAAACACTACTAGCAACAACATAGAATTTAACAGTGACCATAAACTCAACACATCAAAATAGTGTCCACTAGGTATCCGCTGATAGTCACGTTGTTATGTGACAGAATTACAGCTGGATACAATTTAACAGAATTTTTGATGATTTGATGCTTGGTGCAAAGCTAAATTTAAATAGCATATAACGGTGTTATCTCCCTGAGTGTCACAGCATGAGAGTTTACATGGACTACGCCGCAACCACACCCGTTGACCCCAGAGTATTCAAAGCCATGAAGCCCTACTTCAGCGAAAAATACGGAAACAGCGTCTCCCTACACAAACAGGGCAGAGAAGCAAAAGAGGCACTAGAAGAATCCAGAAAAACAATCACAGAAATGATGAACGCCAAACCCAACGAACTCATATTCATGGGCAGCGCCACCGAATCCACCAACATGGCACTGAAGGGAATAGCCTTCGCCAACAGAAAAAAAGGAAAACACATAGTGACATCCAAGATAGAACATCACTGTGTGCTCGAACCTGCCCGATGGCTAGAAAAACAAGGATTCGAAATCACTCGCCTCCCAGTAGACAAATATGGATTCATCGACACAAACCAATTAGAAAAGGCGATAAGAAAAGACACAATCTTAGTCTCCATAATGCACGCCAACAACGAAATAGGCACCATCCAAGACATCGAAAAGATAGGGAAAATCTGCAAAGAAAAAGGCGTATACTTTCACTCTGACGCAGCCCAAAGCTTCGGCAAAATTCCCATTGACACCAAAAAAATGAGCATCGACTTGTTATCCATCAGCTCCCACAAGATGTACGGACCCAAAGGGGTCGGCGGACTCTACATACGGAAAGGCACAAAAATTGACCCACTTCTCCACGGAGGAGGACACGAATTCAGAAAACGTTCATCAACAGTAAACGTTGCCGGAATTGTCGGATTCGCCGAAGCAACCAGAATCCAAAAAAAGGAAATGGCTTCCGACGCCAAAAACCAGACTGCCCTCAGAGACAGGCTGATAAACGAACTGCTGAAAATAGAAGATGCGCAACTTACAGGACACCCAACAAAAAGGCTGCCCAACAACGCCAGCTTCTGGTTCGCTTACATCGAAGGAGAATCACTGCTCATGCAACTAGACATGAACGGCGTATCCGCCTCCACAGGCTCAGCATGCTCCTCTGAATCCCTAGAAGCAAGCCATGTATTGCTGGCTATCGGACTGAAACCCCAGGAAGCTCACGGGTCCCTGAGACTATCTCTGGGAAAATACACCACAAACGAGGATGTTGATTACGTTCTGGAAGTAGTGCCAAAATCGGTTGAACGTTTAAGACAGATCTCGCCCTTCAAGAAAGGCTGGAAACAGTAAGCATAACCAAAAATTTTGGGCAGAAACAAAAGTAGCTCCAGTTGACGACCAGTAACCTTAAAGACAAAAAACGTTTTAGTGCTAACAAAGGGCGACACAAACAATGCCGCTTGACTTCTCTGAGATTCTTGTAACCGGAGGTGCAGGGTTCATAGGCAGCCACATCGTGGACCAACTGCTCAATGAAGGATTCAAAGTTAGGGTTCTTGACAATCTTTCTACAGGAGAAAAAAGGAATCTAGTTCAACACCGGAACAAAAAAAATTTCCAGGTCATAGAAGGCGACACCAGAAACTTCGACATGGTAAAGAAGACAGTTGAAGGTGTCGACGCGGTTATTCACGAAGCAGCCTTGGTAAGCGTCACCCGTTCAGTAGAAACTCCTCTACTATCAAACGAAATAAACGTCACCGGAACACTGAACCTGCTTAAAGCCAGCGTGGACGCACACATAAAACGGTTTGTTTTCGCTTCCTCTTGTGCAGTATATGGAGACACCGAAACGCTGCCAAACCACGAAAAATTGGCGCCTAAGCCCCTTTCGCCTTACGCCGTCGACAAGTTGGCTGCCGAAAATTATGCAAAAGTTTTCCACGAGGTTTATGGTCTTGAAACAGTCAGTTTACGATACTTCAATGTTTATGGTCCCAGACAAAAACCTGGTCCTTACAGCGGCGTAATCTCCATCCTAATAAACCGCCTTTTAGAAAACAAGTCTCCGACAATTTATGGAGGCGGAGAGCAGACGCGCGACTTCGTCAACGTCAAAGATGTGGTAGAAGCAAACATGCTCGCCTTATCAAGTCGGAAGGCTGTGGGAAAGGTTTTCAACATCAGCACAGGAGAACCTATCACGATAAACAAGCTTACAGAAACACTTCAGAAGATTATGGGTAAGTCATTCCTTAAACCCGTTCACGCCGAACCTAGACCCGGAGACATAAAGCACAGTTACGGCGACATTACTAAAGCCAGAAGAAACTTGGGATACGAACCGAAGGTCCAGCTTGAGAAGGGGCTAAGCGAGCTCGTCAGATCGTATTCAAAGCAATAAAGCACTAAATGACGTCACTCTTATTCTTCATTCCAACTTTACTGAACGCGCTTTCTGCAACTTCCAATACTTTAAGCGCATCCTGAGTGTTACAAAGCGGGTCTAAAACCTTGTTCCTTTTAACAGATTCAACAAAGCACTGCAATTCCATCAATAAAGGCTCACTGGATGACACAGGTATCTCCTCCTCCACATGCCTAGACAACCACAGGATATCATCCCAGCTTCCATGCTCAATTTTTGCTTTGGGCGGGGATCTGTAAACTCTCAGTTTTTGCTGTGCATAATTTAAGGTGTAAAAACTTTCGTTTCCGTACAGGTGGATGAGACGCAACTTATAGTTCGGCAGCCAACTTGCCTCAATGTGACTGTGCATGTGACCATACTTTAATGAAATGTACGCATAATCTTCAAAACTGTTGTTTGATCTGCTGGAAAAATGGGCGTATAGGACTTCTGGCTGGGTTTCGGTGAGATAATTCAGTATGTCGATTTCATGGGATGCCAAATCTAAAAACACGCCGCTGTATTTCGTTCTTGGCGGAAACGGACCAAAACGCATAGAAACCGTGGAATAAATTTGAGAAAAATCTACGAGTTTCCTTAACTTGATAACTGCAGAATTAAATCTTTCAATATAGCCCACAGCCAACAACCTGTCCATTCTCGCCGCTTTCTTCATCATTTCTTCACCATTTCTTATGGTGTCAGCGAAAGGTTTCTCAACCAAAACATGTTTGCCTTTTTCCAAAGCCTCTATGACAACGCCTCTGTGCATGGAAGTGGGGGTACATACACTCACTGCATCCAAATTCTCCCCCAGAAACTCTTCTGAATCCTCAAAAAATTTGCAATTATACGTTTTGGCTAGATGCTTTTTTTCTGGATTGCTATCGCAAATACCAACTAATTCACATTCCTTCAGTTTGTTGTAAACCCTAGCATGAGCAGAGCCCATGAACCCAAGACCAACGACACCAACTTTCACTTTCATTTTAAACTCACCTGAATGGCTAGGCAACCGCTCGCTAATTTTGACTGACAGTGCTAATAAGCGTTAGCAAAATCCAATCAACATCCATGCGCATCTTTCATGAAAAAGTCAGCGTTTACACTGGAGTATCATCGGTCGCCGTCTTCTTTACGGCAGAGTATCCCGAAGATACTGAAAACTTTTAGCATAAAACAGAAAAGTTGCCCTGAAGAGTTGTAGTCGCCAAACCAGCGGGTTGAAAACCTCAGAAGAACGGGCAATCAGCCAACTTGCTGCAACTGTTTTCAAAGACCAGTTATACTTTCAGTTTTTGTAAGCATTATCTTCAAATCTATCATAATGGGGATAATGAAAAGAATCAGATAGATAATGTGAGGAATAAGCAATGCCAAAGGAACATACATGGGGAAACTTATGAGGGTGGGCAAGAGAACGGTCAGGAGTGGTATGACTAGAATCATGTTTGATGGGTGAGGCTTGAATAGAAAAAATATGTCCTTTGTTTTGACCATAAACGCCATCGAGATAATGAAAAGACCCCACTCAAGGGCAACATGGATTAAGCTCCCTCCTTCGATGAAAAAACCATACAGATTAGAGGTCAATGGCCACAGTAGCTGCAGGTCTCCACCTATCAGGTAGTCTCCAATTATGATGTGCTGGATTACTGCAACGAAGTACGGTGCAGCTCTTTTTTTGTAGATTGCAAAGATAGGTAGGAAAACGAGACAGAAAAGTATCACGGAATGTAGTGGTCCTCGATGTACCAACCCAGGTATCAATAGGTCGATGTCAGGAAAAACCGATGCTAAAAACAGTAAGGGTAAATTAACGTTAACGCCCAGCGATTTGGCTGTCAGCTTTCCGGTCAAGTATCCTAAAGCAAAGTGTCCAACAGCATACATGAACTGTTCCCTCAAACATCTTAACGCTCACCGTATTCTTGAGGATAAATATTAACAATACTGTTTGTAGTTTCACACCGCAAATTAATACGCCAAATTCATCAAATCTATATAGACAGAATCACCAAAGGGGGAAACTGGATGAATATGCTATCTTTCGAACTAACCGCAATTGACATTATTTTGGTTTTAGCAGTTTTAGTTCTCTTTGTGCTTTACTGGACAAAGTTATCGAAAATTCCTGACGAACGATTTTTCCGAGGAATAGTGACAAAAAATACAAGCCCAGAAACGTTTACATCAAACCCTCAAAACGACTACACAGAATGTCCGCGTGGATTTGGAAATATAAAAAAGATTGGTGATGATGGTTCTGTTTCGGAAAAGTGCTTAGGTTGCTACAGAATCATGGAGTGCTATAGTGAGAAGGAAGAGATCAGGTCTCGGCTTAACCAAGTTTAGCGGATAAGATTAGTTGATGTATCTAAGTTGAATTTTCTATCTGTAATTGTTTTTCTGAGTAGTAATTCTGTTTTTTTGGGTTTTTGTGAATATTTGTATATGTGTAGTTCGCTTAAACGAAAATATTTATTAAGTCTTAATACACAGTATAACAAAGGTGAAATCAATGGCAAGTAAAGAATCCATAATCACAGGAGCAATGTTCATACTCATAACCTACACACTAGGTCTATCACTAGTAAGCCAAGCATTCCCTGCAACCCAAACAAGCCAAACATTATCCAGCACAGGATCAATACAGATACAAACTACTACCGCCGACCTGGGCGTTTATTCAGATTTAGGATGCACCACTCCACTAACTTCTTTGTCATGGGGAACACTTCAACCCGGCGGAATCCAAACCCAGGATTGCTACATCAAAAACGAAGGCACTACACCATTGACACTATCTCTGCAAACTTCAGATTGGACCCCCGCAAACGCCGAAAATTACCTTGACCTCAGCTGGAACTATAATGGATCCCCCATCGGTGCAGGTGCAGCAGTCCACGTTACATTCACGCTAACTGTAGACGCAGGCATTGAAGGAATAACAAGCTTCAGCTTTGACATCACCATAGTTGGAACCAGCTAACAGAAACAGTTCCGTGAATGGAACACACATCCTCTCCCCTTCAATATTTTTTGTTAATTAGAAATCGTGTTTTGATGAGTTAGAGCAGCTCGTATTTGATTTACTTTGATTTGACACGATAGTGTATTCTGTCAATGGATAAGATTCGGAGAGGCTAAGGAGCGGTTAGCCATTTTTAGGACTTCTAAGATCAACGTTTTTCTTAGGGGAAGAACCGTGGCAAAGTCTAGGAATAATCAAGTGGTCCTTGACTCTAAGCGGGTGTAATAAAGGGAATGCAGATTGGAAGAAGCAGGTTTTCGTCTTTCAAAGCTAAATTTAGATTATGGAGGGTGTAATCGCTCGCAGTAAGACTGTGACCGTGAATGCTGCACCCAGGATAAGAGCCGCCAGTCGCAAGCGTGTTTTGTCTATTGGAAAGTTCATGCGTCCTGAGTGTGAGAACAGCAATTCTGAAGTTATAAGTAAGATTAACGCGGTGATTGCTATCCAGAGGCTGATGTCGGATATGGAAAGAGGAAACTGCACTGGTCTAACCTTCTATGAGTTGATACCATATTTCGAGGCTTTTCAGATCTGGGGAAATTTTACTTTTGGTTATGGTTACAGGTTTTCCGGTTTTTATAGCTAAGGCACAGCTAACGGCGCTTGTCAATGGGCACCCAACGGAGTGAATGGTTTTCAGGTTCTGGTTTTTGGAGTAAAGATGGCTGTAGACTGAATCAGTAATTTTCACATAAACGACTTCTTTTTCAGCTTTTATCTCAAAGTTGCCAGCTAACTCCAAGTTATTTACTATAACCGTGGGTAGCCCCTCATAAAAGCTCTCTTGGTCGATCTTTGTGAAATCAGTTCTTAATTCTTTTTCAAACAGGTTTACGAGACCGGAGCCTGGAGGTGTAATGCATATTCCTTGAGGGTTTTTAACCATAAATTGTTTTTTTGCCATTTCTTCGATGGCAGGTATGGTCATGGACTCTTTGGCTGAAATGAAAAGAATCATTTCTTTTAGGCCTGCTAGATGTTCTGGAAGATATGTGTCCTTCGGGTATGGAGGTATGTATACAGGGTTTCCTTTGTAGTTCAGATCATCGATTATTCTATCGAGTGTGGTGTAGGGTGACATGGCGGTGGCACCTAGAATTGTGCTTCTTACGAATTTGGTTGACCTGACGAAAAGGAAAAGGACTCCCCAGAATGTCAGACCTAATCCCATAAAAGCAAGAATCGTTGATGAGGTCACGACGGAAGCAACGAGTAGCAGTGCTCCGGCGATAAGAAGGGCTATTCCGATTTTATTAGAGGGAATCTTATTGGAGCTCAGCAGTTCATGTTTCAGCAGCTCGTTTTCTCTTCGCAAATCTTCTAGAGTTTTTGCAGAAGGTGCAGAAGGAGCGGAAACGGTTGAAACATGATGGACGCGTTTCATGGGTATTTCAAGAAGGATTAGAGCAACTATTGATGTTGTGTAAAGCACCACGTTAGGAATGGAGGACTGTATGGACTCAACAAAGGTTTTGTTCCAAACGCTCATCTCGTAAATGTGTGCCCAAAAAAAGGACCACAACGCTGCGAACAGAAAGAAAAGCTGGAACAATCTAACCATGTTGGCGGTGCTTATTCGATAAAAGTTTTGATTCAACAATCGCTAACAACATCCCCAATTACATTACCATTTCTAATCTTTAATGTTATGGATTATAAGTGTTTGAATGAACACATATTAATTTTAAAGTTTGCTCCCAACCTTGGAACATTTCATCAACTTGGCTACTGGAGGGATAACAAGTAGCGTTCTAGGGAAATGACCCATCAGATGCTTCGTTACTTGTTGACTATCGGCGTAGTCTAGGGCATCAGAATAAAAGTTTGCCTGAATAAAAAATGCAGGGGGGAAGTAGCAGCATCAAAGTAGGTGCAGCTTACTTGCGTTTTCTTCTTTTAACCGTGAAAAGTCCAACGGCTAACAACATAGCTATTATAGCGCCAGCTGTTCCCACTAACGGAATCTCGGGGATAACATGAACAGTGAAGTGCACCCTGAAAGTGGCACTGAACTCATTTCCATCGAGGTCTACGCTAACTTTGTATTCTCCGATCACACTTGAATCCGCACCTGAGAAGTCGTCTGGATACGTTACAGAAACTGGGCTGCCTGCTGAAACTGTTATACTTTTGCTGTATGAGCCTCCAGGAGCATCCACAGTTATTATCCCGCTGGCGTCTTCATCGCATGTTACGGTTATTACTGTTGATTCTCCAGGGATTATTTTATTTGGAGCAGTTGTGACAGTGACAGACGCAGCTTGAACCATGCTTACCATTAGAAAGGAAACTAAGAATAGTGTAGTTAGGGGTAATAATATTTTTTTCATCTTCTAACTTCCCTTTTGTCTCACGTTAACACAATTTTGACTATTTTAATACATATGGATAATGCATATGGAAAAATGGAGCAAGTATTCTATAACAAGCATTAATGAAGAAATTCGTTTTCCATACGGGCGTCTCACCAAAAATCAATTGACCCACATCGCTAACCCGATCACGAGGAAACTCTATCTCTGATTTTTTTCGTTATGAGCGCTTCCAAACAAGTTGCGGCTCATCATTCATATTCACGATGTCTATTTCGGCAAGCCCATTTTCTTGCAAATGATTTAACATACGAACTAACTCGTCTAAATCAGCGGGTTTGCCTGTGGCATGTTCAAGAGCGTGAGCAATTTCTTTAGTTGTTGCTCCGGTTCCTTCATTTAACTCTTTTACAGTCTGGTACAACAGCTTTTCACTTGGCGAAACAAGTTTCTCAAATATCTTTAGGTTTTCGTTTTTTTTCCGCCATTTTCGTGTGTATTGAGTAGTTCCGGTAATAATTATAAAAAGTGTTGTTACACCAAGCAGGGACTGCTGGAGAGGAACACTTAAAGAAAAAAGAGACTGCTCTTTTAGCGGTTCCCAATACGCTGAAATCGATTGTGCAAATGTTAGCAAGTTTTCTTCATGCATAGGGTACGCCGTTGAGTTTGCTGCCAGAATTATAAGCGTAATTCTAACAAATTTTTGTTCAACTGTGATGCCAGTGTTAAACAAAGCCTTTTCGTACCAGTAG
>CAYVVO010000013.1:0-7858 GCA_964455275.1 uncultured Candidatus Bathyarchaeia archaeon
TAGTGCGGTGTCTTCTGGGATTCCGCCTTCTTTTAGGGTCTTGTAGAATGTTGCAACGGATTTGCCCATGTCTGCTGCGGCTTCTGGACTAAAGAATGCGTTTAGGATTCCTTTTACGAGTCCGGGGAGCTCTTTTGATACTGCGGCCAAGATTCCAGAGATTTCTTCTGGTTTTGGCATATCATTCTTGTGTTCATTCATGTTTCTTCACCTCAAATTATGTAATATATGGACAGAATGTTTAGAGTTTCTGGACAAAATTATCCACTATGATGGTCAAGGCAAACGGTACCGTGTTTCATCTTTAACTAACGCTTTTGACTCTAGAAGCTGCTTTACCTTGCTTCTGATAGTTGTGCGTGAGGCTTTTCCACGTTGGCGCCCAACTTCTCTGGTAAGTTCGCTGACGTTTTTTGGTCCTTTAAGTGCGATGTAGTTGATGATTATTTTTTTGATCTCATCTTTTTCAATCATTGAATCAATTATTTTGCGTGCAGATACGATACGATTGAGTGTTTTTAGGGGTTCTCCATACATTGCGGTTCCTAGTTTTAGGTTTTGAAGAAAATCTACAACTTCAGGGTACTGTTGGCTTTCTGCGAGGATTGTTTCCAGATAGTTGAGGCGGTTGATTATCCAATCTAGCTTCTGCTTAAGAGATTTAAGCGAGCTGTCAATATCTGACAAAGGCGATCAAAACTTTAATTCGTAAAACAGAAAATATGACTTTTACTATAGTACAACAATGTGCTTACCTCAACTTGTGCGCCTGCGCGCGCGAAAAACAACTGAATAACATATTAACTCAATTTACAATAACTAAAGTAGTTGGTGAATATGATGAAAGTGGGCATGCTTACTTGGGAGTTTCCGCCAAGAGTCGTAGGTGGAATAGCCCGTGCCTGCGAAGGTTTAGCTAAAGAGCTTGTTCAACAAAATCATGATGCTCACATTTTTACTTTAGATTTTCCGGGAGCACCAGACTACGAAGAAATGGACGGAATCAAAATATATCGGACCTCGACAGAATTGGGGCATCCTAATTTTCTCACGTGGGTTTTGATGTTTAATCATTTTCTGTCAAAGAAAGTGGCGGATGTTACTAAAGTAGTTGATTTTGATGTTATGCATGTTCATGATTGGTTAGCTGCTTTTTCAGGAATTTCGTTTAAGCATTATTTGAAAAAGCCTATTGTTCTCACGGTACATAGCACTGAGGTGGGAAGAGCTCAGGGTCTTCATAGTCCGGACTCGTTCTCTATTAATGGAATAGAATGGTGGGCAACATACGAGGCAGACAGAGTCATTGTTTGCAGTCATTCTATGAAAACTGAAATCTGTGATCACTTTAACCTGCCCCACAACAAGGTTGATGTTATTCCAAATGCGATAGATGCATCAAAGTATCATACATCTGCTGATCGGGGAGCAGTTAGACAACGTTATGGAATAGGTTGGGGGGAAAAATTGGTTCTCTGTGTTGGACGTTTGGTTCCTCAAAAGGGTGTAGAATACTTTGTTAGAGCAATTCCCTTAATAGCCAGACGTTTTCCAGAAGCAAAATATATTATTGTTGGGGAAGGATGGTCACGAGACCTCATAGAAGCCGAAGCCCGCGCCAGTGGATATGCTGATAGGATCAAGTTTACTGGTTTTGCTTCTGACAAAGAAGTTATTGACCTCATGACCAGCGCGGATGTTTTGGTTGTGCCTTCCATCTATGAACCGTTTGGTATAGTTGCCCTTGAGGGGATGGCTACGGGTGTTCCCGTGGTGGCCAGCCGAGTGGGGGGTTTAGTTGAAATAATAGATCATGATCGTACAGGAGTTTTTGTGTATCCGAGGAGCCCAGAATCTATTGCGTGGGGGATCGACAAAATATTGTCTGACTTTGATCATGCCAAATGGATAACCGAAAATGCTAAAGAAGAACTCCACAGGTCTTATAGTTGGGAAGCAGTTGCTATGAAGACTGCTGAGGTTTACAAAAAGGTGGTGAAATAATTTTGGGCGATAATTATTCTTTGCGGTCATACAATAATGATCAGCCCAATCAATTGCGCCTTCTTATTATGCTCAACAATATTGGGGCAACTGAATCATCCAAAGCATTAACTATTAAACAGATTTCGGAGTGGACCCGAATGGAAGCTCCAGAACTTGAGGTTCACCTTACAAAGCTGATTGAGCTAGGTTATGCTCAACATTTTCGGTCAGAAGAAATCGACAAATATCATCTTACAATTGATGGCATCCGAAAAGTGTTGAGCAGATACAGCTAAAGACAGTGTTTAGGTAGAAGAATCCCTAGGTTTTTTTGGTTTTACAAGTTCAGAATATAGTTCAATCGTTGATTTTGCAGCTGCTTCCCAGCTGAAGAGTTCAAGAACACGTTTTCTGCCGTTTTGTCCTAATTGAATCCGTTTCTTTGGGTCTTCGGTGGCGCATATTATTCCCCAAGCAATATCTGAGGGATCACTTGGGTTGATGTGGAATCCGCATTGATCTGGACCGCTGATGCTGACGATTTCTCTCATCCCGCTGGTGCCTGCGGCGCCGACAACTACGGGCTTCTCCATGCTCATAGCCTCTAGGGTGACGATTCCGAAGGGTTCATAGAGGCTAGGAAAAGCTGCAACGTCACATGCTGCGTAATGGGCTATTCGTTCTTCTTCAGGTATGAACTCGAAACGGAATTTTACAACGTCTTCAAGGTGCAAGTTACGTACTAGTCCTTCCAGGTAGTCTTGTATGTCGCCTAAGCCGACGACCACAAGTTTTGCGTTGGGGATCTTTTGTAAAATTTGAGGCATTGCCCTGATTAGTTTGTCTACGCCTTTGATCCACACTAGTCTTCCAACAAAGAGTATAATCATGTCGTCGTCGCTGAATCCATATTTGCTTTTGATTTGTTTGATTTGTTCTTTGCTCACTTGTTCAGGGCTATACTTTTTTGGGTCTACTCCATTGTAGCAGATTCTGATTTTCTCTGCAGGGAAGCCGATTTGTACTAGTTCATCTTGCATTGCATAAGAAACGGTTATGACCATGTCCGCTAGTTGGCCCCCACGGTTTTCTATGCTGCTTACTACGCCTGAGCCGTTGCCTAATGTTCGTCCTCTTTCATCGGAGTGAACATGAAACGCCAAGGGTATTCCTAGTTCCTTTTTTATTGTGATGCCGGCGATAACTGAGAGCCAGTCGTGGGCTACTACCAGGTCAAATTTGAAGTCTTCTTCTTTAACCAGTTCGTTTACCAGTTTTGAGGCGCTTAGGTAATTGTACATCAAAATTTTGGAGAAGAAATTTATTCCTCTTCCCCATTTTTTGATGTCTTCTGCGATTACGTCAGGTAGGGAGTCGGAAACATCGATGTGGATTGGACGATGGACTTCTATTCCCCGCATAAGCTCTCTTGTGGGTAAACTTCCTTGGTCATCATTCATTGTAAATACAGTAACGTCGTGACCAAGCAAAACGAACTTGCGTGTTATTTCTGCGGCATAGGTTCCTAAGCCACCGACAATTTTGGGGAGGTATTCGTAAACCATGACAGCTATTTTCATTTTTTCACCTTTTTGATTTTATTTGTTTGAAGACTAAAGTAGCAGGAATATCGTGTTGTGCTGTGAATTTAATTAGTCATGTTATTTAATGGTTGCTTAGGTTTCCTAAAGAATGACGATTCATCTTTTTTGGCATATTCAAGCCTAAACTCAAGTAAATTTGTTCGTTTTGCGCAGTTAAATTGTTACGAGTCTTCTGTGGCCGGACATAGGACAAAAGCCGAGCGGGCGGGCAGATAGAGGCTGAGTGTGTGTTGTTTTCGTGCTTTGGAACCGCCTACAATAGTGAAATGGGTCTGCTTGGGTTGCAACCGACCGTGCCCCCCGTATTCTGGTGCATCACAGTCTAGGATCATCCGGTATTTTCCAGGATGAGCTTCAAATCGATAATCAGTAAAGGAACTATGGGGATTAAAATTGAAGATAAAGATTAGATCGGCTCTTTTGAAGATGATTACTTTGTTTGTGGAATCTTCATGCAAGAGTTGTAGGTTGGAAGAGCCAAGGAGGCGGTGTGCCCTAGCTAATGCAATCATGTCGTGGTCAAAATGGGCTAACAAATTATATTTTTGGTGAACATCGTCTGCGAGGTGCCATTGTCGTCTGGCGTGCTTATATGACCAGTTGTTTCCTTCGCGGGGAAAATCGATCCAGTCGGGGTGGCCGAATTCATTTCCCATAAAGTTAAGATAGCCGTGGCCGGCAGTGGCCAAGGTTATCAAACGGATCATCTTGTGTAACGCTATTCCCCGGGCGACCATAGAGCTGTCGTCATCAGCCCTCATATGATCGTACATGTTCTCACCGATCAGTCGAAAAATAAGCGATTGGTCACCCACTAACGCTTGGTCGTGAGATTCGGCGTAACTAATGGTTTTTTCATCTTTCCTTCGGTTGGTAAGTTCAAACCAGAGATGGCCTATGGGCCAGTCCTCGTCTTTGAAATCTTTTATTAGACGGATCCAGTAATCTGGCACGCCCATTGCGAAGCAATAGTCAAATCCAAATCCGCCCTTTGACTGGGGAACAGCCAAACCTGGCATGCCGCTGACGTCCTCGGCTATGGTGACGGCGTCAGGTCGGATATCATGAATTACTCGATTGGCCAGCGCCAAATAGGTTAGTGCATTTTCATCCACGCTGCTGTCGAAGTAATCATTGTACGAAGTGAATACTCTTGCGAGACCGTGTTGTAGGTAAAGCATGCTGGTGACGCCGTCGAATCGAAAACCGTCAAACTTGAATTCGTCTAGCCAGTATCGGCAATTTGAAAGTAAAAAATGTAGAACCTGCGGTTTATTGTAATCGAAGCAGCGTGAATCCCATGCCTTGTGTATTCCGCGTGGTCCGTCATGAAAATACTGAAATAGTGTCCCATCGAAGCGACTTAGCCCCTCCACTTCGTTTGATACGGAGTGGGAATGGATCAGGTCCATGAATACCGTGAGACCTTGGGCGTGAGCTGTGTCGATCAGGATTTTTAAATCCTCTGGAGTTCCGAACCTTGATGATGGTGCGAAGAAGCTTGATACTTGATATCCGAAGGATCCGTAATATGGATGTTCTTGAATGGCCATCAGCTGTAATGTGTTGTATCCTGCGTTGATGATTCGCGGAAGCACTTTAAGGGTAAATTCTTGGAAGGATCCGATTTTGTCTTCTTCCTGTGCCATACCGACATGCGCTTCATAGATGAAGGGGGGCTCTTTTGGTCGTTTGAAATTAGGTTTTTTCCAATGATATGTCTCTTGAGGTAACCATACTTGGGCGCTGAAAATCAGAGTTTTTGGATCTTGCACCACCCGTCGTGCATAGGCTGGAATGCGATCGCCTTCGCCCCCAGGCCAGTGAGTATGGAGTCGATACAGATCACCACGCGCCAGTTTATTGGCATTTAGGTAAATTTCCCAGACGCCATCGTCACTGATTTTTTCTAGCGCAAATTCTCTGCGCGTTTGCCATCCAGTCATGTCTCCGATTAGAAAAATTGATGTAGCGTTTGGTGCCCATTCACGAAAAACCCATTCGTTTCGGCGGAAATGCAGTCCAAAATATTCGTGACCGGACGCAAAGTCTTCTAAGCTCATTTTATCTTGTGTTAGATTCTGCTCTGTCTCTTCGATAAGCTCTAGCCGGTGTCTAATCTGATCCGAAAATGGTATGAGGTACGAGTCGCTTTTCAGCAGGCGGCTCAGTCGGCTTTCTAGACCCCTCATCAAAACACCTTATTCTGCTTTTTGATATACTGGCAATTTAACTTTTTCAGAAGTGTATATGTGTTCAACAATTCTTTTTAAAAAGAACCCATTACTTTATGGTTATGAACCTCAGCAAATGTGCAGGTAAGGAGTCCAAACCTAATATTATTATTTGCCCAATTTGCAAAGCTACTATAAAATGTAGCTGTCAAGATCTTGAGTTAGCGTCTAACTTTTATTTCTGTGCTAACTGTGGTCTTACATTACCTAGATCTAGATAAATGTGTGC
Source organism: uncultured Candidatus Bathyarchaeia archaeon (assembly GCA_964455275.1). Taxonomy (GTDB): domain Archaea; phylum Thermoproteota; class Bathyarchaeia; order Bathyarchaeales; family Bathyarchaeaceae; genus Bathyarchaeum. The sequence continues at coordinate 6,054 of CAYVVO010000013.1, forward strand.
GCATGACGTTTTCACACTAAGGTTTGATACGTCCATATCCCGTTTTTGATTTTCTTCATGAGGCTAGTTCAGCAACGTCCTCATAGGTCTGCAAGAATTTGTTTCGGTATGTCATTCCTGGCGGTAGTGTCAACCCCGGATTTACTTTGGTCCTAACGAGTTTACATCCCTTCCTGATGTGGACACAGTTGCCTATAACAGAAGTTGATTCTATACAAGTAGGATTGCTGCGGGTTGACTCTATAATGACTTTCCTACCCAAGATGCTATCTGACAAACAAGCGGAATCCCCAATCCTAGCAGCATCCATAACTGCAGTTCTCTCCAAGTTAACATGCTTACCGATTATACAGAAATTATCAATGTTCGAATCCTGAATCTTCGAAAAATCACCTATTCTCGTGTGTCTACCAATTAAGGCAGCACCATGCACGTAAAACCTGTTTTCTTTATATTTTCTAATTATCTCTTCCCGCCTTTTTATGGAATCCTCGCTATATCCCTGAACCCAAATATTCCTATTCGGCAAGATTCTTTCTTCCATGACTCTAATGTCCGATTTCCCATTAAGAAAGTCGTACATTGCTCGTAGATACATTTCTGGATTCCCAATATCATACCAAACATCTATCCCATATCCATAAACAGGAAAACCATTATCCACAAGATATGGTATTAAATCGTAGCCAAAATCAAATCTCCCTCTCTCGGCAACCAACTTATTTACTTCATCACTTCCAACTATCTCTCTAACTTCTGGTGATAGAAGATAGATACCAGCATTAACAAAATTGCTTGGAGCGCCCTCTTTTGACGGCTTTTCAACAAACCTTTTAATTTTCATATCCTCGTCTAAATCGGCTACGCCATATTTCTCTACGTCTTCTACCCTCGCCAAGGCAATAGTCATTAGTGCCCCATTTTTTTCATGGCTTTCAACTAGGGAATTAAGATCGATTTCAAAAAGGCCATCACCCTGGACAACAAGGACCGGATCTTGAACATCATAATATTCCATGTTTAGCCTGTATGAATCAGCGCTTCCACAATCATCCAGGTTTGGCTGATGTTTTATGTGAACTCTCGGTGTGATATTATATTTTGCAGAAAAACCAATTCCTTCCCCATACTGATCAAAGAGGTTCGTGTAGTTGGTGTAACCATATTCTCCGAAAATAAAGTTACTTACCCCTTGTTCAGCCAAGGTAGCCATGGAGAATTCGATTAGCGGTCTATTCAAGAATCTTATACAAGGCTTTGATATGTCGTGTGTCAGGGGTCTTAGTCTCTTAGCCTGACCACCTACCGGAAGAAAGCACCGTAGTTTTTCTATGTTCATAAATAATATTATGTTCGAACTAGAATTTATTTTTATAACTACACAAAAAGGTTTATGCTTTAAATTTTTCTCCAAAATTTTTATATGCACGCGCAAATGCGCCTGTTCTTGTCAAGTTTCCGTAACAATTTTCTCGAGATTTGTTCCAAAATAGGTTCAGCCAAAGATGGTACAATTTAAAATGCAACACTGTTTCTTTTCATGCGTTTTTTGCTTCAAATAGTTTGCGCGCGCTTAGCTGATCCACATTTGAGACAGTACGAACGCGCGCGGCGCATCCGTACGAGTGGCGAACGGTTATGCATGCGTGAAAGCTATAAAGAGAATTTAACTGGGTTATTGAGTTAGTTTTTTTCGGCTATAGCAACAAGCCGTTTTGTTTTAACGACACTGTCTGGGTTAAGCGAGATAGAGTCAATGCCATTCTCGACCAGAAATTTGGCGAAGTTAGGATAATCGCTGGGCG
>CAYVVO010000014.1:0-7363 GCA_964455275.1 uncultured Candidatus Bathyarchaeia archaeon
TTGGGTTTAGCCCTCAGGTCTGTGGGTCATGAACGCAAAGTGGTTATTATCCAGTTTTTGAAGTGGTGGAAGAACACGGGGGAATACAAGATACGGGATATGCTTCAGCCGTACTACGAAATTTATCTGTTCGGCAGAGAAGGGTGGATTGGGTTGGACAACTTGGGCGAAGAAGACCGTAGGCTCACAAGAGAGGGGCTGGAATTCGCCAAAAAGGTTGTTGAAGAGAAGAAGCCTCATCTGCTGGTTCTGGACGAGATAAATTTGGCTCTCCACTGTAAGATGTTAGAGGTAGAGGAGGTTTTGGAGTTTCTGGACAGTATCCCAGAGGAGACTGATGTTGTTTTAACTGGGAGATACGCGCCGAAAGAACTCGTGGACAGGGCTGATTTCGTTATCGAAGTGAAAGACCTGAAACACCCAAACGAAATGGTGACCACAGAGGGCATCCAGTACTAGTTTAGCCGCCTGTTTGAAGGAGAAGTATCGCCTTGGCAAGGTCTCCGTCGCTCGTTTCCAGCGCTCGTTTAGCGTCTTCCATGCTTTTTCCTGTCTGGTCTGCAACAAGCTGCACATCCTCTTCAGGAATGGCTACCTTAGCCTCCTGCGTCTCTAGAGCCCGCTCGTTTACCTGTCCGGTGACCTGAAAGATTTTTTGTCCCTGCATCTCAAGGACGGTGACCTGAGCGTTTTCAACCACGATTTCTTTGTCGGCTGTTCTGAAAATGACTTCCTGTACGTCGGGCATCTCTCCCATGTTCATGCCCATGCGCTGCATCATTCTCTTCGCGTTTCTCGGACTCATTTTTCTCCGCATTTCTGTTTCCTTCCCATCCCTATACTGATTAACGTGCCTTCTTAACTTTTTTCCGCCACTCCACGCCGCACCCGAACAGCCACTCCCCTGCTGAACTCTTTCATCTCCTTTCCGGAAAGAAGAGCCCGCCCAACAGCCAAAACCTCGCCCTTTCTGTTGATGACTACGACCTCCTCGTTGGGTCTTATCTCATCGTCAGCATCTATCACATGTTTGGCAAAGGCGCTTCTTCCTTTCGACACGAAGGGCTCAGCGTCGTCATGAACTTTAACCCAACACCGCAGGGGCTTCACTTCACGTACCAGACGATTGGCTCCGGCGACAGTCAGAATTAATAGCCCAGTTGTGGGTCGGAGAGTAGCCAGCAGTTCCTTCCCCAAGTGTATGTAACGTATTTTTCCCGTGTTTTTCGAGTACACAATCCTAACCCCGTCTGGGAAAAGTTTGGTTCCTGCATCTCTTCCGAACTGGTAATCAGCTACACTCCGTATCTTCTCTAGAGCATCCATATCCACGGTTTCACCAACAAGTTTCACATTAATGTATGGCTAAAGCGTTAAATCTTGTTCTCTGCTCAGGTAAACGTAGAGTCGAAAATAAGAAACTTTAAGTTTTCTCTTTTACCGTATAAAGAAACTAAGTAGGCGGAGAACCCAGAATGGAAAAGCTTCACCACAACGGCGTCCTAGTTCCACTCCGATACGAAGGAAAAGGACTCACAGTCAAGGTAAAGGGAAAGGAGATTAGGCTAACAACTGAACAGGAAGAGATGGCTGTCGCGTGGGCAAAAAAGGCTGGAACACCCTACGTTGAGGACACTGTCTTCGCCAAGAACTTCCACAAGGACTTCTCAAAGAAACTTGGCACCGAAGTTAAACCCGGAGACGTTGACTACACAGAAATAATCTCCCTTGTCGAAGAGGAACGAGAACGTAAAAAGAGTCTTCCACGAGAAGAGAAGAAACGGTTGGCGGCGGAAAGAAAGGCGGTTAGAGAAGCCAACAAACAGAAATATGGTTACGCTTGGGTTGACGGTGAACGAATGGAGTTAGCCAACTACGTTGCGGAGCCCAGCTCCATCTTCATGGGTCGAGGAAAACATCCGATGCGGGGAAGCTGGAAAGAGGGTCCTTCTAAAGAGGACATTATTTTGAATCTTTCGCCTGACGCGCCGAAGCCAGAGGGTAACTGGAAGGAGATTGTCTGGGAGCCTGAAGCCATCTGGATTGCCCGTTGGCAGGATAAGCTCAGCGGCAAAATGAAGTATGTCTGGTTTTCTGATTCATGCAGTTTTAAACAGCATAAAGAGATCGAGAAGTTTGATAAGGCAAAAGAGTTTCGCCGAAATCTTCCCCGCGTCAAAAGGCATATCCTAAGAAATCTTGAATCCGAGGACCTGAAGCGCAGAAAAATTGCGACAGTCTGTTACCTTATCGACAAGCTGAAGATACGTGTCGGCGACGAAAAAGACCCTGATGAGGCAGACACTGTGGGTGCCTCAACCCTCAGAAAGGAGCACATCCAAATCAACGGTGACGGAACAGTGTCATTCAACTTCTTGGGAAAAGACAGCGTGCCCCACATTTTCACAACCAAGCTCCCTGACAAGGTTATCGAAAACCTCAAAGAATTCTCTGCGAACTCGGAGTCTGCCCTTTTCGGCGGAGTCCGCTCTAGCCCTGTGAGCGAGTTTCTGGATGAGGTGATGACTGGGCTCTCAGCGAAGGTTTTCCGCACTCTCTACGCTTCTGATGCAGTGGAAACGAAGCTATGCAAGACCCCAGTTGAATCAACGGACCCAGAATACGTCAAGAAGTATGTGGCTAAAATGGCGAATCTTGAAGCCGCCAAAGTTTGCAACCATAAGCGCACCATCCCGAAGAGGTGGGAAGCGTCTCTGGAGAAGAAGAGGAAGCAAGTTAAGGTTCTTAAGGCGCGGGCGAAGGTGGCTCAGGCTAAACTCAAGACGAAAGCGAAGGAACAGGATAAAAGGTATCGGATGCGGCTGAAAAGGCAGGAGGAAAATCTGAGCGCGGCTGTGGAGAGGCTGGAGGAGCTTAAGCGGCGGCTGGAGGAGCGGCAGAAGCAAGGCAAATCGGTTAAGGCTTTGACGAAACGGGTTAGAAGCAAGCAGAAAGTTATGGCGCGTACGAGACAGAGCATCAAAGAGTTGAAGGCTAAACATAGAGAGCAGGTGAATCGGCAGAATCAGAGGTTGGAGAACAGGAAGCAACGGGACAAAGCAGCCCTAGAAAAGATGAAGCTGAACATAACGACCCAAGAGGAGACAAGAGACTACAATCTTTCGACCTCCCTGAAGAGCTACATTGACCCCAGAATCTACTACGAGTGGGGCAAACAAGTGGAGTACGACTGGAAACGATACTACCAGAAAGCCCTGCACAAAAAATTCAGCTGGGTAGACACTCAAGAAGACAAAACAGAAAACAGCTAAAGACGCTCTAACCTAGAAACAATACCCACTTCCGTTTATTCTGCTTCTTGTTTTTCTGAAAAGAGAGAAAGAGCCATAAAACCCAAAACACTGTAGCCTCTAGTATATGTGGGGTTCACGAGAATGGAGACTGAAACAATAACTACTCTGGAAATGCGCGCCCTAGAAACAAACGCTGAATACTACGGAGTCTCACTGCTGCAGCTTATGGAAACTGCTGGAAGAAACGTCGCAGAGGAGATTGCGGCACGATTCCAGCCAAAGAAAACGCGGGTGGCGATTTTTTGTGGTTCAGGAGGAAACGGCGGCGACGGCTTTGTTGCGGCACGTTATCTCACCTGTCATGGCTTCAAGGTTGAGGTGATACTTGCAGGCAAAGCTTCAAACATCACCAGCGAATCAGCCAAGAAAAACTGGGTTGCCCTGCAGCCACTCAGAAACATTATCCCCCTGACAGAGGTTAAAGATTCCACGCTTATCCCAGACGTTAAGGCAGACGTTGCCGTGGATGCCCTGCTGGGGATAGGCTTGAAGGGAAAACTGCGTCCCCCAATCTTGCAGTTGGTAAAAAAAATCAACTCGACGGATGCATTCCGCGTCGCCGTGGATGTTCCCACGGGAATAGACTCTGATTCAGGCGAAGTTTTGGGCACCGCTGTAAAGGCGAACCTGACTGTCACCTTTTACAAGGCGAAGCCGGGGCTGGTCAAAGCCAAAGAATACGCTGGGGAGGTTGTGGTGAGGAATATAGGTTTACCCTCAGAGTTTGAACGGTTCACTGGTCCCGGGGATGTTTCGTTGGCTGTTAAGCCTCGTCGTTCAGAAGCGCACAAGGGAACCTTCGGCAGGCTCCTCGTAATCGGAGGAAGCAACGTTTTTTCGGGTGCTCCGGCATTAGCTGCCATGGCTGCTCTTCGCGCAGGAGTTGACATTGTCACCGTGGCTGCTCCAGAAAATACTGCAACTGCAATCTCTTCCATGTCCCCAGCGCTGATAACAATAAAACTGAAGGGAAAACACCTGAACTCAGGCAACCTATCCGCAGTTAAGGAGCAGTTGGATTCGGCGACGGCGGTGGTTTTGGGTCCGGGTTTGGGGTTGCACAGCGAAACCAAGGAGGCTACCAAACAAATTATTGAACATGTAGAGGAAAAGGGGACGCCGCTGCTTTTTGATTCTGACGGGCTTTAAGCCTTCGCGGAATTCAAACGGAAGGTTGAGTTTCCCATGGTTTTGACTCCCCACGCCAGAGAATACGAGATTCTGACTGGAAACAAGCTGCCGGATGATCTGGAGGAAAGGGCGGAAAAAGTTCAGAGGAATGCGCGAAAACTTGGGGCAACCATACTGCTGAAGGGACCTGTTGACGTGGTCTCTGACGGAGAGCAAACTAAATTTAATTTCACCGGAAACCCGGGAATGACGGTGGGGGGAACAGGGGACGTTCTCTCCGGCGTAGTTGGAGGCTTGCTGGCTATGGGAGCGGATTCGTTCAGGGCTGCGGCGGCAGGCGCATTTATCAACGGAGCAGCAGGAGATTTTGTGGCTGCAGAAAAGGGGTATCACATGATTCCCACAGACCTTCTTGAGTATATCCCCAAAGTTATGGATAATCCCATGTGCCATCTGGAGGTGCGGAGGAATCAGCCATAGCCCTGTCTCAGTCACCGTTTATCATGCTAAGCAGTGTGACCCCAAAAAATGCAGCACACTGAAGCTTAAACGCCACAACCTAGTGCGGGTGGTTCACAGAGTCAGAGAGCTGCCCAGAGGAGCAGTCATCCTGAACCCTTTCACACCAAAAGCTTTCTCTCCCGCAGACCAAGAACAACTAAAACAGAGAGGCTTAACCGCATTGGACTGCAGCTGGGTACACGCAAAAGAAGTCTTTGACATATCCTCTCATTGGACTCCCCGCTGCCTGCCCTACTTGGTGGCGGCGAATCCAGTGAATTATGGAAAACCAACCAAACTCAGCACCGTGGAGGCGTTGGCTGCGGCTCTGTACATCGCCGATTTCCGTGAACAAGCAACGAAGCTGTTATCCAAATTTAAGTGGGGACCCCAATTCATCACCTTAAACAAGCAGCTTCTGGAAGACTACGCCCAAGCAAAAGACAGCGCAGAAGTAATTAAGGTACAAAACGAGTACATCAGCCAAAGTGCGCCTAAAGAAAGATAACCGAAAAAGCACTTTGCTCAAAACAGCCCTCCATCATATTAGGAGACAAATACTGGGAAAAATCTGATATTATTAAATACACAACAATCTTAAGAACTGGGTTTGCTGAGGCTCCTGCACGGGCAAGTTTGAGGAGTAAAAACAAATCAAAATCTCTTGGCTATCTGTTATCGCTTTCGTTCATTTCCTGTGCTGGAGTCTTTTCAATCCCTTCTCTGAATTTTTTTCTCTCCCAAAAAAAGGGATGGAAATTTTTGGATTTATTTTCGTTTTCTAATGATCCGGAAGCCAACTAAAAGTGCAACTGCAACGATAACAGCTGCCACTATGATGGCTATTTGTGGTGATTAGGGGTTAAATTTTAACCTTTTTTTCCCCCTCTTACTACTACTTCCTATCTCTATCTACCTCTTCACACAAAACGAAAAACCAAAAACGAAATACAGTAAACTAAAAAACTCTCACACAAAGATTTAGGTCAATTTTTCTTGACTGGATAAATGATACGTTTGGTCAAGTTTTCTTGACAAAAACACTTTAATTAACTAAACACAAATTGAAAAATAGGGGACAAATTAAGATGAAAGTAGTTGACCGTAAGCAATCATCTATTTTGATTCTTCTGCTTCTATCTACCCTTTTCTGCTATCTCAGTTTTGTTTCAATTCCTGTTCTTTATGCTGATGGTGAAAACTGGCTCAGTGGATGGAATTATAGACAATCGTACACATTAAGTCAGTTAAGTGGTGCAAGTTCGGGCTATGAAGTTTTGATAACAATAGATTATGACAGTGGCACAAGTTCTGGAGATACCTGTTATGTTGACGGAAAGTCTCAAAGTGACTTTGAAGACATACGCTTCACTGACAATGACGGAGATAGTTTATTATCAGCATGGAATGAATCACAAAAAGACAGTGACTATGTAGATTGTTGGGTAAAACTCAATGATAACTTAGGCAGTGGAGATGTATTGATTTATGTTTACTACGGCAATGCAGCTGCATCTAGTTATTGGGATGGTGACGATACTTTCCTGTTTTTTGACGATTTTAATGATAATAGTTTTGATACTGATAAATGGGATGAATATGACAGTAGTGGTTCTTATTCTGAAACTGGAGGGTTTTTGACGATTTCAACTTCTAGCAGTGCTTATGAGATGATTCTTGGTAAGACTGAGATTGGATACAATCATGCTTTCAGATATGTTGCGAGTTGTACTGAGCAGGACGCTATAAGTATCGGAACTGATGCTCGCTATGGTGGCGGTAACACTGATATCATGGCATTTAGAAACTATGGAGGCAATAAACAATTCAGAACTGTAAATAACGCATCAACTAGCACATCAACTAGAACTGAGAGTTTAACTTCTGATACTCTGTTAGAAATACAATGGACTACAGGTAGTGCTAAGTTTTTGATTGATGACACACTAAAGGATACCATTACAACAAATGTTCCTGATGAAAACAGTGGTTTGGCTTTTGTTACTTATGGCAGTGGTTCACAGATTAATGTAGATTGGTGTTGTATAAGAAATTTTGTTTCTTCAGAACCTGTACATGGAAGTTGGGGTGAAGAGGTAGGAAATTATGCCCCTACAAATTCAGGTTTTGCATTTTTGGATATGGACGACACAGATAACCTCTATGCACAGAAACAATACTACACGGCACAGTATGTTGTTACTGACTATGATGGATACGCCGACATCGACTATGCAGAGTTTTCGATAATGCAATCTTCCAACATTCGAGCCACATTCAGGTTTGACGAAGACACAGCAACATTCAGCATCGAATCAGGAAGCGCAACTTGGGATTTAGACATTGGAAGCTGTTCTAATGTGAGTTCAGAAAAAACAATCATAATAAATTTCAAGATTTCTCCAAAGTTTAACGCC
>CAYVVO010000015.1:0-1871 GCA_964455275.1 uncultured Candidatus Bathyarchaeia archaeon
ACTATTCAGCGAAACCGTGGAGGACGAGATTGCCTTTGCCCTAAAAAACTTCGGTTTTGAAGAAGCAGTCATAAAAAAGCAGGTTGACTGGGCTCTGAACCTTCTGGATATAACTCAGTATCGGAAGACATCGCCTTTCATGCTCAGCGGCGGAGAAAGAAAACGTGTTGCTTTAGCGTCGATTCTCGCTTGGGACCCTCAGGTAATCATTCTGGACGAGCCGACCATAGGTCAAGACCATCAGCAAAAGGAGAAACTGCAGCAATTCATATTGCAACTGAACGCCCAGAAAAAAACCGTGGTTGTGGTCACCCACGACGTAGAGTTTGTGGCTGAATGCAACCCTCAAGTCATACTGATGAGCCAAGGAAAAATTTTGGCTGAGGGCATAGCGGAAAAGGTTTTGACGAACCCGAAGTTGGTGGCGCAGGCTTCGATTGTGCCTCCTCAGATAACCCAGATTTTTTTGGAGCTGGCTGATTTGGGGTTGCCAACGGACGTTATTGACGTTCATGAAGCCACCAAGATTCTGTTGGGTCGCCTGAGGGAGAGACAATGAGCGTCTTTGAAGGCTTCAAGTTCAGGAAAGTTTCTTCCGTGGTTCATGATCTGGATCCGAGAATCAAGTTTTTCTTCGTTATCATCTTGTTTGTGATGGCGATTATGTTCACCAAGCTGCTGGCTCTGGTTGTCCTGTTTTTCATACCCTTACCATTTGTTTTTATGGCACGAGTTAACAGGCAATGGCTACGTTCCCTGAGAGGAGCAGCATTTTTTGCAATCTTCATCTTTGCAACAAACATTCTCGTCGGATACTTTTATCCCAACTCAAACAAGCAAATAATCCCGCCAGTCGACACCACCACGGAATACTTGATTCTTTTAGAATACGCCTCAGCTATGACCCTCCGTTTCGTTGTTCTAATAGCATCCTTCTCAATGTTCTTTCTAACAACGTCGCCTGACCATCTAGGATTGGCGCTGCAGCAGAGCCACATCCCCTACGAGTTCTGTTTCGCCTTCACCACCGCAGTCCGCTTTGTTCCAGTATTGGCTGACGAGGCGCAGACCATCATGGATGCCCAGAAGGCAAGAGGGTTAGAGCTGGAGCGCGGCAACTTCCTTAAGCGAGTGAGAAACTACATCCCCGTCCTCATCCCGCTGATCGTCAATGCCATCCGAAGAAGCCTGGAGCTGGCGGAGGCCATGGAGTCAAGGGCATGGGGGGCCAGCGAAAAACGAACAAACCTTTATGCCCTCAAACTAAAGAGGGCAGACTACATTCTTGTTGTAGTTTCTGTTCTGATGCTAATAATTGCGGTTTACGTTTGGCTGTATGTTACCATCCCCTCGTTGACGGCATTAATTTCTCTCTAAAAGTCTCTCTGGGACTCAAGTTTGGGGTGAATTATGTTTGTCCACACCTTTTCATGAAATGTTAGAAAAGACTTTTAACATAGTAGATGGTTTCCCCTGCTTTGTGAGAAGCCCTTGAAATGGTTGATGGCTGCGTCTGAGGAGATTTTGTCTGGCGCCCGAAAGGCAATGACAGAGCTCGATCTGGAGAAGGTAGAGAAATTTGTCCAATTAATATTGGATGCTAGAAACAGGAAAATCTTTGTTGTCGGTCAAGGACGAAGCGGGTTTGTTGGACGCGCCTTTGCCCTTCGGCTCATGAACATGGGATTAACCGTTTACTTTCTAGGCGAAACAATCACGCCCGCCGCTAGAAAAGACGACCTGATCATAGCAATTTCCGGTTCAGGAACAACCAAAATAACGTTGACTGCCAGCTCAACAGCCAAAGAGATCGGCGCACAGGTGGTTGCCGTCACCTCATATCCTGAGTCTCCGCTGGGAGACCTCGCTGA
>CAYVVO010000016.1:0-4992 GCA_964455275.1 uncultured Candidatus Bathyarchaeia archaeon
TACAAAGGTACAAATTATTCAGGTCAAAAAAGAAGTGCAACTAATTTTTTTGTCTTCGGTAACCTGCTCGCCTCGTTGCCGTTACACCCGAATGCGACTCTTCATGGTACATGGAGGGTAAACGTTTTTCTGAGGTTCTCACTGTTTACTCAGTGATGAATGTGAAAAACCAAGACTTAGAGTTTGCCAAGTTGAAGCTGACGGAGGAAGACCTTAGCCTAGTGATCGTGAAGAAGGGGAAGGTTATCTTTGAAACAAAAAAGCAAGGAATAAGCGGTTTTCTGCAAGCCATAGAGAAGCTGGATAAAAATTTGGTTAAAGCCTCAGCAGCTGACAAAATTGTTGGGGTTGCAGCAGCCATGCTCTGCGTCTACGCTGGAGTGGATTCTGTGTTTGCCTTGACCATAAGCGAGGAGGGAATCAGGGTGCTTGAAAACAACAATGTTGAATGTCTGTTTGAAAAGAAAGTTTCAAACATCCTGAACCGCAGCAAAAATGATGTGTGCCCCTTCGAAAAACTGGCTATTTCCTCTAGAAGCCCAGATGAGGCTTACGTGAAGTTGAAGTCCTTAGCGAGTCAAATGATGAGTAAATCGGCAAAAACTGATTAGCCTTTGGATGCGTGGCAGTTTTTAGCTAACGGCATTAGTTATTCTCTAGAAAAAAAGAGAAGGGGGTTTATTGTTTTATTCTTACGATGTTGGCGACGGCATCAGTATAGGTGTTCCGTCAGGAGCCATTATCAGCATGTCAATGTCCGGAGCTATCTGTTTGAGAGTTTGCACCACAAGGTAGAGTTCTGCAACTCTAGTTTCGTTGCTTGAATCTACTCCTGCCGCCTCAAGAACAAGCTCTATAGCCTCCCTTGTTGCAGTTGCCTCGATAACTGTGGCATTTGCTCTGGCTGCTGCTTCAATCGTTATTTTCTCAGCGTTCGCAGTGGCGTTAATGACTACTATTTGTCTCTGGAAGTCTGCTTGGATTTTCTGCTGTTCCGAAACCAGTTTGTCCTCGATTGCTGAAGTATATTTTGCGGGGTATCCTATGTTTCTGAGTTCACACTCGAAGTCTGTTAATGCTCCGGCTAGAGGGGCGGATGTGCTAAGTTTGTTCCAGATGGCGTCCCGTATGGTTTGAGCCACAAAATCTCTTTGCTCAATTGTTTCGATCGTGCTAAAGTCCTTCGTGACTATTCTGACCTGTTCTCGTGCAATAGATGCGATAACATCGTTTTTCCAGTTCTTTTGGGGCAGATTCTCATACAGTTGCTTAACCTTCGCAGGGTCAAGCCTCCACCTCATCATGATGTCTATCTCCATCTCCAGCTGGTCTCTTGAAAAACTCTCCACTGTCGGAAAGTCTGCGGTTCGGTCAGTTCCGTCACCCCATAACTTCAAGGTGTCCACCGCAACTGTGATCTGGACGGCTCTGACCCAAGGAGCTTTGGTTACCCAAGTTGGACCCAGGATCGGTTCGCTGATTGTGCCTCCCATTGGGTCAACCATTACCGCTGCATTACCTACTGGCACGTTTACCCACATGGTTAAGGCGAAGATCACTGTGGAAAGTGCTGCCACCACTAGAATTATGATCAAGGCTATTCCTATTTTAGGATTGATTCGAATTTTAGGTTCATATTCAATATTCATTTTTTCACCTCCCCTATACATTTAAAACTAAACAGAAAAAATTTGCCGTTTGTGTTGTATCACGGAGCTGAAAAGCCCACCTATCTTTCCCTTCTACGTTATATGTGCTTTCAATATAGTCAACTTACTCTAAATAGTTTTCTAAAATAGTATATGTGCCTCTATTGAATCTATATATCCGCAATTTGGCGTGTCAGAGCTACCTGCGTCTCTATAGACCTTAAAGACAGGAGCGGCACCAAACGTTTCCTAACTTAAACTTGTTTTCACAATCTTCTCGGCAACGGTTTTTCCCAGTTTGCGGCACTCCTCTAAACCTTTTTTGTCTGGATTGTATTTTATCCGTAGAGCGGGTTCTATGACATCCATTTCAAATCGGTTCTTCATAATCTCCAACAGCATATTTGGAGCTTCTCCGCTCCAGCCGTATGAGCCGAAGGCTGCTCCCACCTTGCCTTTGAGGTCTATTTCCTCCTTGGATGCCGCTTCTAGGAGGTTCTTCATGTCTATGCCTATGTTATGATAGTATGTGGGCATCCCCAGAATTATCGCATCTGCCTCTGCTAACTCTTCTGGTTTAACAAAATATTTCAGTTCTACGTTAACTCCCACAACTGACTTGGCTCCCTCTTCAACAGCCTTAGCCATCTTTTCGGTGTTACCTGTTTGGCTGTAATAGACGATAAGCAGGTTAAGCATGTTCGTCAAGTTTTAATCCCTCAAATATGTAGATGTAACTGAGAAAAGATAACCTTTACGTGTGCTATAATAGAAAATAGAGTTTGGAATGCCGGAATGATTTTTAAATGAATTCTTGATGTTATTAGTTTAGGCAAGATGGGAAGTGTTGGTATGGGTGTGACAGAAACCGCTGATATAGGAATCATAGGTGGAACAGGCGTCTATGACCAAGAAAGTTTCGAGGATATCAAAGAAATTAAAGTGTTCACTCCTTTCGGTGAAACTTCAGATCTGGTTTCCGTTGGTTTTTACAAGAACATTCGTGTGGCGTTTATACCTAGACATGGCAGAAACCACACGATTCCTCCTCACAGAGTCAATTACCGGGCTAACGTGTGGGCGCTAAAGCAGTTAGGCGTCAAAAGAGTGATTGCTTCTTCAGCGGTGGGAAGTTTACGGGAGGATTATAAGCCCGGAAATTTTGTGATTCCAGATCAGCTTATTGACCGAACTAAGAAGCGGTTAGACACTTTCTATGAAGGAGGACAGACCTGCCACATATCTACTGCAGACCCTTTCTGTCCACAGCTTCGGCTGTTTTTCATCGAGTTGGCTCAGCGGCTAGGCTTAGATGTTAAGACAAGTGGGACCTACGTCTGCATTGAGGGACCAAGGTTTTCTACCAAGGCTGAGTCCAGACTTTTTCGGATGTGGAAAGCGGATATTATAGGAATGACTGTGTATCCTGAATGCGTTTTGGCTAGGGAAGCGGAATTGTGTTACGTCCCCATATCCATGGTTACTGACTATGATGTGTGGGCTGAAAAGCCAGTGTCTACAAGAGAAGTTGTGAAAACAATGCGTAAGAATAATGAGAACTTCAAGAAGCTGATTCTGGAAGCCCTTCCACAAATACCAGAAACCAAAAAATGTGAATGTGGCTCAGCGTTAAAGGATGCCCTAATCTAATCTGGAAAAGCCGGTTAATCTTGAATTTCTGAACGTCAAAACTATTTTTTTGTGCTGTTCTGAATGGGGTTTCGCCGTTTAAGTTCTCGTAGAACATAAGCCACCGTTTCTTCAGTTGTGTCAATGGTGTAGAATTGCTTCAGTTCCTTCCTGATTTGCGCAACGTCAACGTCACCAGTAGGGCTCACTGAGAGGCGCGCACAGACCTTCGGAACAATGTTGCACATGTCCTCTGTGAAGTTCCAAGGGAATATAACCCATCGCCAACTTATCTCCTCGCCAAAGTAGTCTGGCATAAACTTTGAGCTTGTTATGTGCCTCAGGGCAGCGGTTCTGATCTCGGAAGGATTCAGCGATTTGATGTACTCAACTGCCACCCGCATGCTTTCACCCGTATCGGTGATATCGTCTACAATCAGCACCTTTTTTCCATTCAAATCGACCTTTAAGGGGTACTTCAGCTTAGCTTTCCCGTCTGGTGTCGCTGTTACTCCCCAGTGCTCAACCTTCAGGCTTACGAGGTCCTTGACGCCTATCAAGTCGCAGAGAACCCGAGCTAAAACCCAGCCTCCCCTAGCTAAACCGACTATCAGGTCAGGTTTGTAGCCTGAACCGTTAATTTTCTTTGCCGCTTTCCTAGCTAAATTGTAGAACAGGTTCCAGTCCATGACTTCGCATTCGAAACAATCTGCGGACATGAGAGACCCACGCTTTTCTTGTTGTTGATTATTTCATTGGCTTCCAATATTATGTTTTCGCCTTTTTCTCACCCCGTCGATTCTAATCGTGCTTTATGTTCTTTTTTTGACTTAATGTGGAAACTGGAATACCGTTGGATTAAGAATAGCTTTCAGATTAGAATAACGAATAATATAGAACAATACGTGTTTTAGGTTGAAGGTGTGTGGGAATGCAGACAACGGTAGCAACATTGCTTTTTGTAACTTCTGCGGTGATGCTTGCCTGTGTTGTTGTGGAGTACGCAGTTGTTACATGTGAGCGAACACTTGACACCGAAGATGCACCCCAAATGGATCGAATACGAGAAATGGAGAACATGATCCTAAACCAGACCGATAATTTGTTCGATGAAATAGAGTCTTTAAACCAAACCGAAACGCAGCCACCAGACCCAGCACAGCCATAATATCTTCTTTTCACTCGAGAAAAAAGCAAACACCAGAACGACAGGCAATACCTTTAGCTGCTGAAATGACAATAGCTGCTAAAAAACGCTTCAACTGTTTTGGAGCATAGCTTACCTTTTCTGGTTATGACAAAAATTTGATAGGCATCTGTTGCTCAAGAAATCTTGACTAAACTGTATCATTCATAGGTCAAGAAACCTTGACAAAAATCCTTTTATGAACACTCATCCAAAGAATGAATCGTTAGAGGCTTTAACTTGGAAAGATCAGCATCAATAGTTGCTGAAACAGAAACCGCATCTTCAACAGATGAATACTCGTTAGTGAAATGTCTCCGACGGCGAAAACAAAAACTTTCAGTCTTAAGAAGAATGGAGACTAGAAATGAATAAAAAACAGGCATTAACCACCGCTTTCACTGTGGCGCTTTTGTTTTCAGCACTGGCTGGAGTGCAGTTCGTTAGGCTAGCAGAAGCAAACTTTATGCCAATTCAAACTCCTCAACCAGCGTTTATTATCAAAAGTGATGGAAGCGTTAATCCGCC
>CAYVVO010000017.1:0-2329 GCA_964455275.1 uncultured Candidatus Bathyarchaeia archaeon
GACGCAACGTAGAGACCGTCTTCGGCTACTCCAAAAACAAGCGGACTCTCCTGTCGGGCACAAACAATCTTGTCGGGTTCCTTAACAGAGATAGCACATAAAGCGTAAGAGCCGTCTAACCGTTTCACAGTCTCGTGAACAGCATCAACAAGAGACAAACCTTCCTTCATCTTTTGTTCAATAAGGTGTGGGATGACCTCGGTGTCAGTTTTTGACCTAAAAGTATGCCCAGACTCTTCAAGTTCAGTTTTGAGTTCCGCAAAATTTTCGATAATTCCGTTGTGGACAACAGCAATTTGATTATTGCAGTCTGTATGTGGGTGGGCGTTAACTTTGTAGGGTGCGCCGTGTGTTGCCCATCGCGTGTGACCTATTCCCAGTCTGCCGGGAAGATCGTCAAGGTTATGTATGACGTGAACGTCGTCGATTTTTCCGCGATCCTTTTTTATACACATTTGGTTCTCTTGAATTGTTGCGATTCCGACAGAATCGTAGCCTCGGTACTCAAGCTTCTTTAAGCCTTTGTGAATTGCGGGCGCAGCCTCACCCGTTCGTAAGATACATCCGAATATTCCACACATAATTCATTCCTCATATTTCTTAGCTTGTATATTAAGAAGGTAGATACTAACCCTTTTTTGTAGGCTTTAGTTAAAGCGGATGAGCGTCTATAAACGTTTTTAGGAATCACGTTTTAGAATTATAACTGAAATTGTAGGGGTTTCTTGAAACAACACCTGTACCGTACAGGTACCGTTATAGTTTCAACCATAACGGCACATCTCACCTCATCGACTTCAGGCGCCACACATGTCTACCACAAAAAATATGAACCCAAAACTCAACAAAAAAGAAGGAGAGCACTTTGGTTCTCACAGAATTCCTTTACCCCGGCGAAACAATAGTATTCCAGAGCGGCAAGATTGAAAGCCTTAACGACCACTTTTTCTTCTACATAACCGATCAGCGAATACTGCTGTATAGACGACGCGGGGTTCTGTTCAAAAAGGACAGAATCATTGCAGAGAGAATCGAGGACATTCGATCGATGCAATATGGCGAAATGGGGGTATTGCGAAAGAGAGGCATTTTGCGCATCGAAACCTTAAGCAAAAAAATGGATCCGATAGTGGGAAAAGTGGCGGACATAAAAGCCATATGGCAAGAAATGCAGAAATATATCAGAAGAGATCAACTGATTTAGCGGAGACTGAACGGTCATATTCTCTAGGCTAAAGGTATCAAATGGCGGATAGAGATTATTCCCTTCTGAATCCAAGAAATAGGCCGATGATAAGACTGACTGTGAAAGGAATGTGTGCCAAGAGGGGAGTGAGCATGTTTAGTGCCGGATTAACGGCGTTAACGAAACTTGACGCTATTTCGGCTAGTCCACCGTAATCTACGTTGATCACATTTGTGTAAGCCAAAAATATCAGAGAAAAAACAATCACTCCGATAATCAAGGCAATTTTAACGAATTTTTGTATGGCGTAGCCTATCAAAAATCCGCCGATTCCGCCTATGCACAGCTGAAAAAGGATAGGGGCAAATGATTCATTAAGTGTCAGGGTCATCATTCCGTTTTTCTCTACATTCTATGCAGCTAATAAAATTAACCATTAACTGAGTGGTGTGAGGTTTTTTGGGTGGCATGTGTATGAATTTGAAATATAAGTTATTTGCAGTTAACGCATAGAGAAAAGATGAAAAACCTGTTTGTGTTTGAATAGTTCAATATCCAAATTTAACTGAAAGCTGGTTTAGCAGGCATGTGTCGCTGAAACTCAAGGACGTGATGATTAAAGGCAGTAATTTTGGATAAGAAGGCAGTTGTAAAGGAGACTGCACCGGTTCAACCGTATCAAATCGATGTTGTACGATTAACACAGTTTCCTAGCGGTGACAGAAATCACGGTTATTAACCATTAAAATAATATTTATAGGGGATCCAGTCATAGTTACGGATATGAAGAAGAAGCGTTTGCTCAGCGGCGAAAGAAGACAGTTCACGACTAAGGACATAGCGATTTTCGAAGACCCTGAGAGACTCAGATCTGTCTTGAACAAACTCAGCTGGAAGATTCTCCAACTCCTAAGTGAAAAGGAGATGTATCCCATGGAGGTCGCTAGGAAACTGAAGGTGCACGAACAGAAAGTGTATTATCACATCAGAAAGCTGACGAAAGCTGGCGCGATAAAGGTCGTTAGAGAAGAAGAAAAGAAGGGAGCCGTCGCAAAATACTACAAAGCCACGTTTCCAGCCATGGGCGTAGAACTCCCATTTGGTCACCAAAAGATCAACAGGTTCCCAGTCACCAACATAGAT
>CAYVVO010000018.1:0-3503 GCA_964455275.1 uncultured Candidatus Bathyarchaeia archaeon
TAGGCTTTCGGATGCTGTGTTTGACACCATCTCCAAGCTTAGAGAAACAGTTATGACACTAAATTACGGCACTGCCAAGGCTCTGGAAAAAACCAGAGAAGTTGAAGCTGCAGAACGGGTAGTTGATGATATTTACCGACAGCTGGAAGTAGACATCATAGACAGCAAAATGGAGTTTCCGCCTATGTTTCTCTTGTGGACCGTAGTTCAGCATCTGGAGGACGCCGCCGACAAGGCTAAAGACGCATCGGATGCCGCCCGTATACTGGCGCTCACCATCTAAAGTGAAGTTGTATGCCCGAGAAGATTGAAACCGAACTCCTAGACAACTTTCTTGTAGTTTGGGACCCTGAGCAAGGGTCGGGGCTCTATAAGCTGGGCTATTATGGCAAGCCTATTGGCATTCCTAAACCCAAGATTCCCGAGTTTGATGTTCCCCTGATTCTTGACCTCATGGAGGGTCTTTATCTGGTGGAGATTGGAGAAATCAGGGTTTATGGGGGACCGGAACGGAAGGGAGTCGGTTTTTCGAAGTTGCCGAGAAGGGCGAGGAGACTGTATGAAGATTTTGATGCCAAGTATGCGGTTTACCGTGACCTTCGGGGTCAGGAGCTTATTGTCACTCCGGGCATAAAGTTTGGCTGCGATTTTGCGGTTTATAAGGATGGTCCGGGTGTGGATCATGCGCCGTACATGGTTTCGGTTCGGAAGGCTAAGGATGAGGTGTCGGCGACGGATGTTGTGAAGGCGGGAAGGTTGGCTACGACTGTACGTAAACGGTTCATCATAGCCATACCTGACCTAGAAGCCGAGAAGATACGTTACCTCATCTTCAAGTGGTTCAAAGCCTAAAATTTTAGACCCAAACCCAACTATTGTACTGACTGACAGTCACATAACACAAAAAAAGGGAAGTTATGATTGGGGTGTAATCTGATTTTCTTCTTTGAAGCTGAGTTTGATTCCCCCAATTCTAGGGGCAAGAAAGTTGTAGAGAGCTGCATAAATAACGCCTTGTATGAATCCTCCAGCAAATCCCAGTATTGGCATTAGTACTATAGCTCCAACACTGAATAGAGTTCTTAACCAACCAATATCGAAAAATTCGTTAGTAGTAGGTACTGCAGACATCATAGTTCCAAACACTAATGCGTAAAAGATTCCCACTATTAATCCAATTACTGCTGATATGACACCGAACATCAAAGCAAAGGGTATGATAGGCACAGAGCTTATTGTTCTTACTTCCAATCAATTCACCAGCAATTAATTAAAAAATGCAAATTGATTATAAGACTTTTCAAGCTCATTTTTACTTCTTTATCTGGAGTTTCTCTCTGATTTCGGGCAGCGTCTCTTCTTGGAACCGTTTGATTCCCAGCGTCGTTATCATGTAGTTGCCTTCCTCGGTTTTTGTTGCGTATCCTTCCCGGCACAGTTCACCCAGCCGGGTGCTTGTTATTTTCGCGTTTTTTCCAAGCGCAGCCTGCAACTCTTCTTTGGTAAGAAAACTCTTTGACAATCCCAGCTTGTTGCCGATGTACGTGGCTAGAAGATGTGATGCCAATGTTTCGCTGTCTGTTAGCCTCTGTTTTGAAACTAGTAGAACTGGTCCCTCAGGGGCAACGGCGATTACGTTTTTGCAGTCTTCGACAAGTTTTTCTAGGTCAACTGTGAGGAGAGCCTTCTGGACAATCTGGAGGGCGGGAATCATTTCGCTGAAAAATCGGTTCACGCTAACCCAAACTTGGTTTACTTCGCCCGTGAAGGTTTGTTCAGTGTTCATGTATTTGATGTGCACGGTAACTGTTTCTTTGTTCAAGCCGTTGCGCCTCGAAGTTTCGTCAGCACTTCTTCCTCAACCCATCTTTCGCCCTGAGTGGTCAACTTGAAGTCTGGTTTCGCTGGGTCAGGTTTGAACACTATTCCCCGTTTGGTCATCTCGTTGAGGCGGGCTGGCACCATGGATCTGATTCCGCTTGAAGCCAAAAGCCGTTTGATTTGGCTGGCTGTGCTAGTGTTTTCGTCGGAGGCAAACAGTACTAGCCCGATGGCTTCGTAGTGGGTGAGTTTCCCTCGGGTGGTGATGATGGGTCCCTCGGTTGTGATTTCTATTATTCCGTCCAGCTGGGTCTGTATGGAGGGGGTCAGATTTGTGGATATCAGGTTGCCTACCTCATTCACGAACTGTGGCGGCATAGTCTTCAACGTTTTCAGGATTTCTTGGGCGCTTTCTCCCTCAACAACAATCTCTCCGAAGGGGGCCTTAACTCGAACCCGAACTTTAGCCATTCTCGCTTCGTCCTCCAGCTAAAACATACACATAGCCCTTATCAGTCTTCCACCTCTTTATCTTATTTTTCCTGACCAACCAAGCCAGCACCCCAGAAACGGTTGTGGACGGATAATAGACGGCATTAGCCTTCAAAGCCTCCCCCAACTCTGGCAAACTTCGGGGCTGCTTTCCCCAATCAGAGGCGAGAAGCTGCAGAACGGCTTCGCTGCAGCCAGAAGCGGAGACTGACGGATAGGCGGAGCTAACAGTCTGCTCGGTTTCTTCTTTGTTTCTGGTCGAGTCGAAGGCTTTAGAGACCAGTTCCATTAGCTGTGGAAGCTCTTCAACGGTTTTCATGACCTCTTCTCGGGTTCCAGAAATTTCAATCTCCTGTTGTCCCATCTTGACGCGAAAAGAGAAAGGCATCTCTACAAGACACTCCACAACCAAATAGGATGCAGCAGCTTTTAGAATTTGCTTACACAACTAAAGTCCATCAACAGCAATTCAAGGTTGATAGTAAGTTCAGTTGTGGCTCTAACATTCCTTGATGGCTTACTAAATCTTTCTTGACTGAACCAAACCCAGAAGAAATGTCCACTCCAATCCCAGAGTTTCCATCATGGATCATACTGCCCTTGCTCATTACTGCAACCTTGCTGATCATAATCTGCAAACAGAAACTACCCAAAACACCAAACCAACAATTACATTAGGAGACTTACGAAGATGCTGTTAACAGCTTCTTTTTGTAGACTACAATGATCAGAGTTGCAGTCAACAGTAATGAAGGAAGGAGCAATGAACTGCCCTCTGGAATAACACCGTATTCATCACTCTTCAGCAACCAAAAATTGCCTCTCCCAATACCAAAAGAATATGTGCATCCAGCTATTGCATACCCTCCATCAGAAGTTGCAATCAATGAGTTAGCCATGTCTTCATCTGCTCCTCCGTATGTCTGATTCCACTCCATGTTTCCATAATTATCAGTTTTTATCAACCAGAAGTCTCTGTCTCCAGCGCCAAAGGATTTTGTGTAACCAGTTAAGGCGTATCCTCCATCAGACGTCTTAACCAAAGAGTGAGCGAAGTCCTCGTCTGCTCCTCCGTATGTTCGGTTCCACTGCATGGTTCCATAGCTGTCAGTTTTGACCAGCCAAAAATCATATTCCCCTGCACCAAAAGAATCTGTGGAACCTGCTATTGCGTACCCGCCATCAGAAGT
>CAYVVO010000019.1:0-1034 GCA_964455275.1 uncultured Candidatus Bathyarchaeia archaeon
AATGCACTGGTTCATCCCCCCGCAGCTGACTGGGCTGATTGAAGTGATCAAGGGCAACGACACCAGCAGCGAAACCGTAAACGCCATAATGGATGTCAGCAGAAAACTTGGAAAAACGCCGATACTATGCAAGAAGGATGCCCGCGGATTTATTGTCAGCAGAATCCTTGTGGCGGTTTTTAACGAAGCCTTCTGGACACTCACTCGCGGAGAAGCCTCCATGGAGGAGATAGACGCATCCGCAAAATACGTTGGCGGTTTTCCCATGGGCTGGTTTGAGCTCGTTGATTTTGTTGGGGTAGACCTCGAATATGATGTCAGCAAGATATTGCATGAAGCCCACGGTGAAAGGTTCCAGCCATGCCTAGAACTCACTGAGCCTCTGGTGGAGGAGAAGAAGCTGGGTCAGAAGACTGGAATGGGATTCTATGATTGGAGCAAAGGTAGACCCCGCATACCCTTTGGATTGGCTGGAAAATACGATGTTGAACGGTGCTGGGCTGTTGCCGTGAACGAGGCGGCGTGGATGGTTCTGGAGGATGTTGCCGAGCCGGAGAGCATAGATGTGGGGATGAAGCTGGGGACAGGATGGGCTTCAGGTCCCTGCGAATACGCGGACAATAAAGGGTTAGATTGGATTCTGGACCAGCTGGAAGCAGCCTACAGCCAACACAAAACGGAATTGTACAAGCCGTGTCCTCTCCTCAAGGATTACATGAAAAATGGGTGGACAGGCAGAAAAGCGGGGAAAGGGTTCTACGTATACAAATGATGGTTTATCCATGAGTTTCTGAAAAAAGGCTGTTTTCAACAATGCACTGTTATCAGTCTCCTAATCTACTCGGGATGTGGATAACAAATCATATTCTTGCTTGGAAAAACAGAAAAAAGCTATTTTTCAACAATCTTCTGTTATTAGTCTCCTAATATGCGGTTTGTGCTGTCTTGTTTTGGAGGCTGCTACTGGAATATCAGTGAAACAAAAAAAGAAAAATGATTTGCCCGTTCTCACGAGCCTCCGTAGCACTGCTGTA
>CAYVVO010000020.1:0-1694 GCA_964455275.1 uncultured Candidatus Bathyarchaeia archaeon
CAAACCCAAATAATAATTTCCTACGACTAAACGTCTAAACGCTTACGTCTTTTCTCTTCTCTCTCTCCCTCTCTCTTTCCTTTAACACCTACAACCGCCACCACACCACACCGCACCACACAACACATAGGAGAAGCATCAAGTAAAAAAACACTTAAGACAAACAAAATCTGGTCGTTAAGATAATTATAATTATCTTTAAAGAAAAATGAATTTAGAATGGATTGTTTTAATATGGATGCTTATGAATGGTTCTCAAAACTCATCCATAAGTATAGAGAAGTTGTGAAAAAAGATTACTTTGAAATTAAAGATGAGTTCCCATTTTATTCTCCAACAGATATTGATGTAGTTCTAATTGATGATCAAAAAAATTATTTTCCAGAAATTATGGCTTTTTTTAATTCAGGATATTCAGAAGACTTCCCTGCAAATGATATTATAACTGTTCAAACAAAGAAGATCGAATGGAAAAAAGATTTTGAAACGCGACAGGAATATG
The DNA here is from genome assembly GCA_964455275.1 of uncultured Candidatus Bathyarchaeia archaeon. GTDB lineage: Archaea > Thermoproteota > Bathyarchaeia > Bathyarchaeales > Bathyarchaeaceae > Bathyarchaeum. The sequence continues at coordinate 503 of CAYVVO010000020.1, forward strand.
ATACTAAGTGGCATGAAACATTCTACGATATAACCAGTCTTCCCGGGGTAATTGCTCAAGAAAGTTTTAAAAAGAAAATCAACATACATGACTTGTTACGAACTTGTTTTGGAGGATGCAGGAGTTTATGAAATTGAAAAAACAGCAAATTATGATTTTGGTGATTGTTTTGATTTTGGTTATTTCTGTTTCTTCTGTCGTTTTTGTGTTGAATACTGGAAATGGAGATTCTCCCTCTGGAAATGGTGATGTTGTTGAAACTGGGAACTGGATAGACATAAGCAGCAACATCAATTCAGTTGCAACGGAAGGTGCAGTCGGATATACGGATTATTCTGACGTATTTTTTGTAAACGAAAACAAAGGATGGGTGACCGCTGGGAACGTCCCTGAAATATATCACACTATAGATGGTGGAGAGACTTGGGAAGTTCAAACGACACAATTTGATACAATAGCAATTTGTATGTTAAATGAAAATGAAGGTTATTCAGGAGGAGATAATGGAAGAGTTTACCGAACAACCGATGGAGGAAAAAACTGGAATGCAATTGGAGGTATTGGTATTACGTTAACTGACATTTCATTTTCTTCTTGGTCTTCTACTGGATTCGCTTGTGGTCTAAATTCAGCAATGGCAAAAATTGGTCCAGAAGGAGTCACTAGGATAGAAAAAATCACTTATGGCGATTTGGATGCTGTTTCGGCTATAGGTCCTGATGAAGCGTATTTTTGTGGTGGCTCGCTACTCCTGCATTATACAGGGAATGGAACATGGGGATACCAAGACCAAAACATTGGGGGACGAGACAGCATAAATACTATTTTTATGCTAAACAGTAAGCAAGGTTGGGCAGCAGGGTCAATAATAACACATACTGTTGATGGACAAAATTGGACTAAACAAACAAGCCCAAATGATTTTGCAGCTATGCTCGACATCTACTTTTTGGACGAGAATGAAGGATGGATAGTTGGAAACAGTGGTCTGGTTATGCATACAACAAACGGGGGGGCAGTGTGGACAATTGAAGCAGAAGGATTAGCAGAAATGATGCTTAGAGGTGTTCATTTCCCTTCCTCTTCAGTTGGTTATGTCTGTGGAAACGAAGGAAAACTACTGAAATATGTTGCAGATAACTAAAATAACCCTATTCTGGGATTCCATTCTTTTCTTTCGTTCCTCAGAAAC
>CAYVVO010000021.1:0-3221 GCA_964455275.1 uncultured Candidatus Bathyarchaeia archaeon
AAAGAGAAGGGCATCTCGATTCCTCACCTGTCCGACCCCTACAGCATAGACCAGAACATGTGGGGACGCTCCATAGAATGCGGACACCTAGAGAATCCAGAACAGGAACCGCTGGAAGAAATCTACACATTAACTGTTTCCCCCGAAGAGGCGCCAGACAAACCCGAATACGTAACAATCACGTTCGAAGACGGCTGCCCAGTCGCCCTGAACGGAAAAAAGATGAAGCCCGTGGCGCTGATAGAAAAACTCAACGAGATTGCGGGAAAGCACGGGGTTGGACGCGTAGACCACATCGAAGACAGGCTGGTGGGCATCAAATCACGGGAAATCTACGAATCCCCAGCCGCCGAGGTGCTGATTGAAGCCCACAAGGACTTGGAGAAGCTGGTTCTGACACGCCACGAACTGGAATTCAAGAAGCAGATAGACGAAAAGTGGACCCAGCTCGTTTACACTGGCTTGTGGATAGACCCCCTGCGGGAAGCCCTAGAAGCCTTCATAGACAAGACTCAGGAACGCGTCTGCGGCGAAGTAAAAATGAAGCTATACAAGGGAGGCTGCTGGGTTGCGGGACGCTCCTCACCAATGTCCCTATACGACAAGAACTTGGCAACCTACGAGGTTGAAACCTCGTTTAATCAAGCCCACGCTGAAGGCTTCATAGAACTGTGGGGACTCCCCACCAAAGTAGCCAACATACTGAAAGAGAAGGTGAAAAAGGAAAAGAAACGCTAGACGGAACTGGACGGTTTCAGCTGTCCGTTCCAAATAAACTGTTGAGTGTGAAAAAATTGTCAAAATTGTTGCGTGGAGGAAGAATAGGTTCTGCCCGAAAGGATGTTGTCGAGTTTACTTCATCCATAAAAAGCGACCAAAAGCTACTGGAAGCTGTAATCAAGATAAACCAAGCCCACGTAACCATGCTTTTTGAACAGAAAATAATTGATTCCCAAATGGGCGCAAAGCTGCTCCAAGCCCTAGCTGAACTGGATCCCAAAATGAAGCTTGACCCCTCCGCTGAGGACGTTCATCTAGCAGTCGAGGAGCAAGTCAACAAGAAAGTTGGCGCGGAGACCGGCGGAAACCTGCACATAGCCAAAAGCAGGAACGATCAGGTGGCAACAGCCATCAGGATGACTCTTCGGGAAAATCTCCTAGACCTAATGAACCATGTGATAAAGATGCAGGAGGCTCTAATTGAACTTGCTGAGAAACACACCGAAACATTGGTTCCCTCCTATACTCACACGCATCCAGCGCAGCCCGTAACCTTCGCCCACATCCTAGTCTCCTACGTGGATGCATTAGAGCGGAGCCTGAAACGGCTAGAAGAAACGTACCCCCGAGTCAACATGTGCCCCATGGGCGCAGGAGCCATAGCCACCACAAGCTTCCCCATAAACCGCAACCGCACCGCCGAACTGCTGGGCTTCAGCAAAGTGCATGAAAACTCCATAGACGCAGTTGGCAGCCGCGACTTCATCCTGGAAACCTCTGCCAACCTAACCCTGCTCGCAGTCGACATCAGCAGAATAGCTGAAGACCTAATCCTGTGGAGCTCCCCCGACTTCGGGATAATTGATCTTCCCGAAAGCTTCGCGTTCACGAGCAGCATAATGCCCCAGAAAAAGAACCCGGATGTCCTAGAGGTGGTCAGGGCGCGGATGAGTCAGGTTCTAGGCAACTTTCTGGCATCCGCAACCACAATGAAGGCGCTGCCCTCAGGCTACAATCTGGACCTGCAGGAGCTCACCCCGAAACTGTGGGAGTCACTCGAAACCGTTGCGGGTTCATTGTGTATGCTTTCTGAGTTAGCCAAAAACTTGAACGTAAACAAGGACGTTTTCGGTAAACCAGTTCTCAAATTCGCAACCACAACCGAACTAGCCAACATGCTCGTAAAGAAGCATAACGTTCCCTTCAGGACATCACACAAGATAGTTGGCGCAGTAGTCAAAACCTTGCTGGACAAGAAGCTGGAGCTTTCCGAGTTGACGCCTGAACTGTTAAATAAGACCGCTGAAGATGTTGCGGGAATCACCCTAGCCGTTAAACTGGCGGACATCAAAGACTCAGTCGACCCCAAAAAATTCGTTGAAAGCCACAAAGCCATGGGCGGTCCAGCCCCAGCAGAAGTAAAGCGGATGCTCAAAAACCGGAAACAGTTGACAAGCCAGTCAAAAACAAGCCTCAAAGAACAAAAAAGTAAGCTAGAGAAAGCTGACAAGCAGCTAAAATCTGCGGTTCAGCGTTACCAGTCAAACAAAAAATGAAGATTCAGTAATGTAGGTTAGAAATGTGAACACAAAAACCAACCCCCAGAAAACCGGCAAAGCCGTTCTCGTTTTGGAAGATGGCTCCACTTTTGTCGGCAGCGGCTTCGGCGCCCCAAAGAAGGTTTCTGGAGAAATCGTCTTTTCCACCTCCATGGTTGGTTACCCCGAATCCTTGACAGACCCCTCATACAAGGGACAAATCCTAACGTTCACCTATCCTCTGGTTGGGAACTATGGGGTTCCACCCTACGACAAAGAGAATGGAGTCCTCAAATACTTCGAATCCGACGACATCAAAGTAACGGGCTTCGTTGTCCACGAACTATGCAAGAATCCTTTCCACTGGGCGTCCACCCGAACACTGGACAGGTGGCTCAAGGACGAAGACATTCCAGGCATATATGGGGTTGACACCCGGAAACTCACAAAGAAACTCAGAGTCAAGGGCGTCATGCTCGGAATCTTACATGTGTGCGAGGCGGATGAGGAACCTGACCTGCCGAAACTCGTGAAAGAGGTTGAGACGGTTCAGGACCCTAACTTCACAGACCTTGCAAAACAGGTGACAGTAAAGGAGCCCATCCGTTACGCTGTCGGAGGAAACAAGCTGGCAGTGGTGATTGACTGCGGCGTCAAATACGGTATTCTCCGCAACCTTCTACGAAGAGGCTTCGACGTAGTGAGGGTGCCCTACGACTTTTCGGCAGAACAGATTCTGGACCTCAAGCCTGACGGCGTGATGATAAGCAATGGTCCCGGAGACCCCAAGCAGTGCGTGAAAACGATCGAGACTGTCCGGGAACTGCTGGACAAGGATATGCCTATGATGGGCGTGTGCCTTGGAACCCAGATTTTAGCCTTGGCAGTTGGTGGGGACACTTACAAGCTGAAGTATGGTCACCGTTCCCAGAATCAGCCCGCCCTAGACTTGGAAACAGGAAG
>CAYVVO010000022.1:0-3850 GCA_964455275.1 uncultured Candidatus Bathyarchaeia archaeon
TTCCGAAGGAAAAGTTGCCTTGACGATCAAAACAGTACTTTGAAAGCTTGTTATCGACGGCTTGGAGAGCCTTCCGGAGAAATTCTTCTGCCTTTTTATTTCGAAGAGTCACTAAGCACGCTATGGATTCGCCCTTTCTGATACCAAATTCGCGTATGGTTTTTTTGGCTTTCCTCCGAGAGGGCTTCTGACTTGTTAGTTGCTGGAGAATCGTCGACGCCTGTTCCAGAGGGGTTCCGGACTTTCCAACTGACATGTTAACAGTTACCTTTTCTATTCTAGGCTTAAGCATGGGGTTTTCAGTCAATTCTCCACGTGAAGGTTCAACTACTTCAGGCTCTGCTTTCTTTTCTTCAGCAGAAGCTGCTCGTTTAGCCGCTTTCTCTTTTGCTTTCTTTTTTGCTGCTGACTTTTTCTTTACAGGTTTAGTTTCTGTTTTGGCTGCTTTCTTTTTGGTTGCTGCCTTTGCTTTAGCAGGAACTGCCGGTTTAGCTACTTTAGGTTCTGCTTTCTTTTTGGATACCTTCTTCGTTTCTTTAGGAGGTGTAACCTTGGATTTAGCAGCTTTTCCTTTTGCCAAGTTAATCCGCCTCCGGTAGGGATATGGCAGGTTCAGTGTCGCCGAGGATGAAAACGAAGTCTAGGATTGTCTGGAATTCGTCCCCATTTATGCCTTTGATTGTGACAAGCAGGTCTCTACGTTTTTTGCTTGGTTTCTTTTCGATGGTAACTATCGTGCCATATTTGCCTATGTTTTTTCCGCTGATTACTATTACAGGCGCGCCTACAGTTAGCTTTGTGTGCCCAAGAAGTTCCCGATCAGGAACGCTGAGCTTCAAGACGTCAAGAGTGTGATATGTATCTTCTTCTGGATTCTGAGGGTTGCTCACTTGGATCAGGGAACTTGCTCCATCGTGAAGATCAAGGTGCACGTTTCCACCTTTTACAACGTGTTTGTTTTCTATTCGGCAAAGTTTGAAAGCCGCTTCGGCAGAATCGATTGGATGAAGAAAGAGACCCTTCTCATAAGGTAGGACCCGATAGGATTTCTTGGCGTCAACTATGGAGACGACATCCATCAAACCAACAAGAAAACGCCCATCACGTCTGACTTTTCCGTCAACCATAAACTTTTCTTGAGAAATTATGTTCTTGGCTTCCTTAGCCGTTTTTGCGAATTTAAGCATATCCCGGACGATAAGGATAAGCGGTAAAGAACGTGAAATGGAATGGGGACCAGGCTTGGGCATAACGGTCCAAACAGCCTCCTTTCGATGAATAGGCCACATTTTCGGCGCAGGTTTCCTCTTCAAACATCCACGTTCGCCTTTTCTTCCCAACTCATGTTCCTCCAGATTTTTTTGTTCTTTTACTTGTTTTCCTCTTCTGTTTCTTCTCTTCCTTCGGAGGCTCCTCTTCGGCTATTTCAGCTTTCTCAGCTGCACCCTTTCTTTCCAGAATTTTTTTGCGCCATTTATCATCAAGATTTAGGCGTGTTATCATTACCTTTGAAGGATGAATAGGAACAGAGATCTTGGTTCCATCCACCTTCTCACGATCCGCCCCCTCAACGAATATCCTGTAATTTTTCCGGTTAATCTGGGTGACCTTTCCTTCGGAGCCCTTATGGTCTCCCCTCATGATCATAACGGTGTCGCCTTTTCTCACCGGAACCGAGTTGGTGCCGTGAGACTCCTTCAATTTAGATGAGAGGGGTGCAGAGAATCTTCTGTATCGCTCGGTAACAGGAGCTTGATACAGCCTCTTTCTCTGTTTAGTGGGTTTTGTTGTCTTCATTCTTAAGTCTCCTATACGATGATGCTGGCAGCGCTGGCGATTCTAGGCCATTTCTCCGCCGCCTCCTTCGCGATTGGTCCCCGAATCTCTGAGCCCCGCATTTCCCCCTCGGGAGTCATTATGACAACTGCGTTGTCCTCAAATTGAACCCAGATTCCGTCAACACGCCGAAACGGTTTTCTCTGCCGAACCACAACAGCATGAAATATCTTCTTTCTCATGTCGGGTGTCCCTTTTCTAACTGAGACAGTGACTAGGTCCCCCACAGAAGCTGATGGAACCCGACATAACCGTCCCTTGTATCCTACAACTTGAATTAGACGGACTGCTTGAGCACCCGAATTGTCGGCGCACTTCAAGATTGAGCCGTTTGGCAATCCTCGGGAAATCTTTGGTTTCTGACCGACAACGCCCTTTGCCATGAAAGCCCGGGACTTAGCTCTTGCCGCCACCAGGTCCTTCCTCCAGTTTCTCGATGACAACGAACGAGACGGTTTTGCTTATTGGACGGCATTCTGCTAATTTCACCTTGTCTCCTGTTTTGATTTCTAGGCAGGGGGGATTGTGTGCAGGTATATTGCTGCGTCTTCGTTCGTATCTTCTGAATTTTGGTACATATTTTAGGTAGTCGCGGCGGACAATGATGGTTTTTTCCATCTTGTTGCTGACTACGATTCCTTCCAGTGAGTGTCGCCTCAGGGCGAGGGATCCATGAAATGGACAGTTGACATCGTCACATGTTTTCTTTGGTGTTTTTGCAGTAAGGGTTGACATCTACCATAACCTCCTAGGTCGTTTCTTAATTCGATCTTCAGGTCGTCCCATTATAACTTTGCCGTCAATCTCCACAACTGTTCCGTCCGGCATGACAAAATCAAAAACAGCGGTATCCTTGACGATAACTTTTCTTTCGCCACCGTGCAATATTGTGAATGTGTTACGGGTTTCGTCAACCACTTCACCCGCGATTCCAACTACGTGGGGATTTGAACTTTTAACCACCTTAGTCTCAAGGCAGATAAATTCATGTTGAACTACGCTGGGTGTGACATTCATTTCTGTTCATTCCCTCGTTTTTCTTCGGATTCGATTGTAAGTATGCGAGCAATGGTTTTGCGGAGTTCGCGTATTTGGGCGGGGTTGTCGATGGATCCGCCTGCTTCAACCATTGTTTTCAGTCTCGCTAGTTCTGTCCTAAATTCGGTTGCCTTTTCTTTTCGTTTCTCAGGAGACATGTCGCGAATGTCTTTTAATCGTAAGATTGCCATTTTATTCTTCAGCCTCCTTCTTTTCTTTAGCCAAAGGAGCCTTTGCTTTGGCTACCTTCTTTTTGGACGTTTTCTGCTTTTTCTTAGCAGGAGTAACCTTGGGTTCAGCTGCCTTCTTTTTCGGTACAACTTTTTCTTTAGCTGAAGAAACTTTCTTTTTTGCTACTTTCTCTTTTTTAGCAGAAGCCGCTGGTTTAGCTACTTTTGCTTTCACTTTCTTTTTTGCCACTGGCTTTTTCTTTACAGGCTTAGCCTTTGCTTTGACTGCTTTCTTTTCGGATGCTGCCTTTGCTTTAGCAGGAGCTGTCGGTTTAGCTACTTTAGGCTCTGCTTTCTTTTTGTCTTTCGGCTTTTTCTTTGCGGATGGAGTCTTCTTTTTGGCTGCTTTTTTATCCTTTACAGCTTTTTGTTCAGCAGCAGGAGCTTCTGCTTTGGCAGCCTTCTTTTTAGTTACCTTCTTGTCCTCAGCAGGAGGAACCATTTTTTCGGCTACTTTCTCAGCTGATTCTATCTTTTCTTTAGCAGGAGTAACCTTAGACTTGGACACAGGCTCTTCAGCCACCATTTTTTCTTCAGTAGGAGCTGCTGCTGGTTCAACCGCTTTTTCTTCGGTTACCGCCTTTTCCTCCACAATCTCTCCTTCTGGTTCTTTCTCTAATTTTTCCTCAATTATCTGTACTTTTACTTGATCGGGAAACTCTGCATCAGGGGGAATCAGCCGAACTTTCACTCCCAAAATTCCAGGTTTCAGCTGAACATGCAACTCCGCTTTTCGCATGTATTTC
>CAYVVO010000023.1:0-13613 GCA_964455275.1 uncultured Candidatus Bathyarchaeia archaeon
TCGCCGCCTCGGGTCTGCACCTGCCAGACGTAGGCAAGGTTGTTTCCGCATTTTGGGCACGCAATTTTGGTGGTGGGCAGGGTGCGTATCTGGTGCTCTTTGGCGATTACGGTTATACGTTCCTTGGATGGACGCTTAATGGACTTGGCAACAGCTTCTGCGCTCTTTTTAGCTGCTTTCTTGTGTCCACATTTCGGGCACACAATCTGAACTGTGACTTTGTCTCCGTCCTTTTTGCGACGGGTAACCATGCGTGTTCCGCACTCTGGACAAAACTCCATAACAAACACCAATTCTTTTTGGCACAATGCTTTTGCCAACTTTTAAATCTTTCTTTTTTAGAGAAAACATCAAAAATACGAAACAATGTGGCACTTCAGACAACACAACAAAACAAACACGCATACATAAAACAACAAACACGCCCAGACCACCTAAGCAACCAATGGAACAAAAAACAGAAAAAACACTGTTTTCAACAATGTACCTCTATTAGGATACTAATAGAATCTGGGTTATGTTGACCGCTTCTTTTTGTAGATTACGATGACCAGAGTTGCAGCCAGCAGTATTGTGGGGGCTGTCCATGTGGAGAACTCTGGGATTGTGTGGGTGCCTGTGATTGTGATTAGGTGGGTGCTGTGGCTGTATGTGAGTTGGATGATGGTGTGGGTGCCGTTGATGGTTTTTGTGTAGTCTTTGCCTTCGGTCATTGGTTCGCCATTTATGTAAACTGGGAAGTCGCCGTCAAGCAGCTCTTTTGGGATTGCTATTTTGCAGAAGCCTGTTGTTTGGTTTGGTCCAGTAACGTTGAAGCTTATCTGCTTTTGATTAGGGTCAAAGTTGAAGTCTTCTATGGTGGAGTTGCTGTGCACAACAATTGTGTAGGTGAAATAGCCAAAAGCGTAATCGTATTCGTAAGTGTCATATTGTTTTGGTTCTGTGCTGCCGAAAACTTTTATCACCAAAAAGTCAACATCAGTTGGCAGAAAAGAACTAAATTCATCACAATAAAGTTTATCGGTGACGATATGACCTGCCATCACGTATCCTCCGTCTGAGGCTACAACCATCGAGGTGACTTCCTCATTTGTTCCGTCTCCGTATTCTTGGTTCCATTCCATGTTTCCTTGTTCGTCTGTTTTGATTAGCCAGAAGTCGTAGTTGCCAGTGCCGGAGCCTTGTTTTCTTGCGGCTATGGCGTATCCTCCGTCTAATGTTCGGACCAATGAGCAGTAGCGCATTAAGACGAAAAAGTCGTGATGGGTGGTTCTTTCATATGTTTGATTCCACTCCATGTTTCCGTATGCGTTGGTTTTAATCAGCCAGACATCATACCCTCCATCACTGAAAGAATCTGTTTCGCCGGCTATTGCATAACCTCCATCCGGAGTTGCAAGCAATGAGGATGCCCAGTCGTTTCTGTTTCCTCCGTATGACTGGCTCCACTCCATCTTCCCCGAAGAGTCAGTCTTAACCAACCAGAAATCTCCGCGTCCAGCGCCAAAAGATTCAGTGAAGCCTGCTAGAGCGTATCCTCCATCAGACGTCTCAACAACCGAGTAAGGAATCTCATATTTTTCTCCTCCATAAACTTGGCTCCACTCCATTTCTCCCGATGCATCAGTTTTGACCAGCCAAAAGTCGGCTTTTCCGGCAGCATAAGAAAATGTGTAACCTGCCAGCGCATATCCTCCGTCAGAAGTTGCTATCACCTGGTAAAGCTGCTCGGTTCCTGATCCGCCGTATGTGTTTTTCCACTCTAGGTTTCCTTGCGAGTCAGTTTTGATTAGCAGGAAGTCGCAATCTATGTCGCTAGAAGAACCCTGTGTGTTGCCAGCTATTGCGTATCCTCCGTCAGAAGTTTGTACCACTGAGCGGCCGTAATCTGCTCCGAAATTTCCGTATGTCCTGTTCCATTCCAGGTTTCCATAGGCATCAATCTTGACTAGCCAAAAATCGTAGCCTCCGTGTTTTGGGTTAAAAGTGGAGCCCGCTACGGCGTATCCGCCATCAGAAGTTTGTATCACGGATTCGGCTACGTCAATGTCTGCTCCACCATATGTTCGGGTCCACGTTGTCGAAGATGCTTCAGCAGAAGCAACTAAACATAAACTTAACAATACAGAAACAGCCATGCATGAAAGAAGCACAATTCTGCGCAATAGCACCGCTTCCCTAATGATATGTACCAAGAATTGAGGTAAAAGCTTTTTTGTCAAGAAATATTGACTAAAAAGGTTCTAATTGAATGATGTTTTAGTCAAGAAAGTTTGACCAACAAAATATTCGCGTGTTTGTGTGAACGTTCGACTGAAATCTTGTGTTATGCTGCTGAATTTCAGAAAAAAGCTAGTTTTCAACAATCATCTGCTATTAGGAGCCTAATAGGCGCAGGTTCGCTTGACTAGCTATTGCAGGTGTTCACATTTTCTTGCAGAGGGCTAGGGCTTTGAGAAAGGAGTGAATTTTCATTTACTAAAATGGGTTTGAGTTAACCAAAGTTGTTGCTGATTGATGGTGTTTTTCTTAATCTTGAACATGTTGCTTCAGCAACTGAAGCGTTGCATCAAAAGTTTCTAGCTGCTGTTGGTTTAACTCCAGAAACCGATGACCCAACAAACAAACTTTTAGATGTAGAGACCCAACTCAAATGGCTAAGACAAATCGGATACAAAGACGTTGACTGCTTCTGGAAATGGCTCGAAATAGCACTCATAGGCGCAACCAAACCCTAAACCAACAAAACCAAAACAACAAAAAATGCAGGTTAAAAATTAATCCCAAACCCATCTACTTCTTCTACGACGACTACTGTACTGACAGTCACAACCACTACTACTATGCTGACTGACACAAAACAAAATTTTATGGTAATCAACATTCTGCGACAAGGAAACTTTTAACTTTCACGCACAAGTAATTATCAAAATGATGGTAAAAAATGAGTGTGCAATGGTTGATATATGCTCTACTTTCTGCGATAACTGCCGCTCTTGTGGCAATATTTGCAAAGGTAGGTCTCAAAGGTGTGGATTCCATAACTGCTACTGGAATTCGGGCAGGAGTAATGTTTGGAACAATTGTTGTTCTCATGTTGGTAACGGGGAGAGTGAATACAGTGACCACTCTTGACTCAAAATCTCTGTTTTATATATCTCTTGGAGGTCTAGCAGGAGCTGCATCATGGATATTCTATTTCCTAGCATTGGAATATGGAAAAGTGTCTCAAGTAGCACCAATTGATAGACTCAGCGTAGTTTTTGCGATTATATTTGCAGCTCTGTTTTTATCTGAGAAAATCAATTTCCCTGTGGCATTGGGAGTGGCTCTCATGGCTGCAGGGGGAATAATAATCTGCTTAGCTTAGAACCTTTGGGTTTGGAGTAAAATTTAATCCCCCCCGAAACGTGTTCTTGTTCTCTACTGCGATTAAGCTGTACAAGTGAATAATGAGCTGACCACTGTTCCGTCGGTTGCAACAAATTCTATGCTGTAATTGTTTCCTGGTGTCCAGTCGACAGTTATCTGCACGATATCAGATTCGCCTGCGCCAATTCTATTTTCATCAGAAGTAAGTTCCCAATTACCAGTTTGTGTTAAATCATTAAAAGTCACTTGTACAAATTCTACAGAGTTCGTTCCAGAGTTAACGAAAGAGACGACTATCAGTTCATCTCCTGACCCATCCCCTACAGTATCCGTGAAGGTAACATGTTCTACTTTTAGTGAAACTGTTTCCATGAATACGAGTGTTTGTTGTTCTTTTTCTACTGCAATGCAGTTGATTGTTTGTTCAAGATATGCTGTGTTTGAGGGCTTTTTGTCATATTGTATCTGAAGACTTTCTTGTTTTATTCCTTCATCTAGAATTTTCATTATTACATGGTTTTCTAATTTTTGAGTGTATGGTTTTTGCGTCATGAGAAATAACGCTGAGACTCCAATTACTCCACCAACAATAATAAGAAGAAGGTATACACCCGTTTTATTCAATGGAATCGCCACAACAATCAAATTTACAGATTCTTTTGAGTTATATTTTATGAATTAAAAAAAAGTACAATAAATTCAGTAAACTCTTTGGATGGCGCGCGCCTTGTTTTGCTTCGTCTCGGCTCATGCTACCGCAGCCGAGAACTCAGCGAGGGATAAACAGCTAGGATGAGGTTTTGCGGTTTCTTAGATAAGATTCGGCACGCGCCTTCCTTTTTCCTTCTATTACCTAAACCGTGTATACAGGATACCATCCATTTGGTACACCCATCTCTGGTCGTTAACCGTTCACGTCGTCCGTCGTCCCGTCAGGGGGGTTAAAATTTAATCTTCTCTCTCTTCTATTCCTCTGAGCTTGTCTCCTGTCGTCTTGTCTTCTCTTGTCTGGGTCTTTCAAATGAGAACTCAAATAATTTAAGAATCTATCGCTCATAGAAATAGTCGTTCTAGAAGGACTTGAACCATTTGACACTGGAAAAACCCCTAGACGGCATAAAAGAAGAAGATTTGAAGGAACTCATCGAAAATCGAGTTATTGAGAAAAAACATTTAGATTATAAACTCAAACTACCTTCAAATCGGGATGCAGAAAAGAAGGAGTTCTTAGCTGATATTGTTTCATTCGCAAACACAAGCGGAGGGGACATAATCTATGGTATCTCGCAGGATAATGCAACTGGTTACCCGAAGGAACTCTCAGGAATTGACATACCCAATAAAGACCAAGAAATACTTCGATTGGAAAGTATAATTCGAGACGGAATAGAACCAAGAATACCTCACGTATCAACACACCCTGTAACGTTAGCCAATTCAAAAACTATAATGATTATACGTATTCAGAAAAGTTGGTTATCTCCACATCGTGTGAAGTTTAGAGGTGACCATCGGTTCTATGCAAGAGCCACCAATGGGAAATACGAGCTTGATATAGTCGAGTTACGTAATGCATTCATGTTTCGTGATGACATTAACAATAAAATTCGGAAATTTCGAGAAAATAGAATTGCAAACCTGTTTGCTAATGAAACACCCGTACCATTTTATGACAATGCTAAAATAATTCTTCACTTAATTCCTCTAATTTCCTTCAACCGTTCGACTGTTTATGACCTTGACAGCATTGCTCGAAAATTTGATTACATCCACCCTATCAATGGGTCAAGTTTAAAGTTTAGATATAATTTAGAGGGCTTTTTAGTTTACTCTGTCAATAGTTCGGGTCGGTCTTATTCGTATACACAGATTTATCGTAATGGAGTAATCGAAGCAGTGGATGCCTTGGAACTTAGCAATACAAATACTATCCCAAGCATTTCTTATGAAAAAAAGCTCATATTGTGTTTTTCAAAATATCTCTTTGCTTTAAAACACCTGAAAGTTCAGTTACCACTTGCAATTTTTTTAACATTGACGGCAGTAAAAGGTTACTCAATGGCTACTGAAAGATTCTTTGAAGCGGAAAGTATGACAATAGACCGAGACATTTTACAATTACCTGAAGTACTGGTTGAAACCTATGACGATAAACCCGAAGTTATTCTTAGACCAGTTTTCGATGCTATCTGGAATGCATGTGGCTTAGCTAAATCACTAAACTTTGACGAAAAAGGTGAGTGGAAACCTGAAAGAAGAGCCCGTCTAAGGTAGTCTATGTAATGTTTAACGTTTTGTGTCATTTAATTTCAAGAGTTTGAATTAGGGGTGTTCGGGGAATCCATTCTTTCTTTTCATTTCTCAGAAACTTAGCCAACAAAATGAATCCATACTAGTTTGTTGGTTTTGCTGTGTCCCATAGTAGTTGGAAGTATTCTCGTGCGAATTTTACTAGTCCGATGTGGTTGCTCCATATGACCAGCAGTCCGCTGTAGCTGCGTTTCGTGTCTGCCTCGCCAAGGAAGAGAAGGACTTCTTTGCCGTCCACAATCACTCCTCCCCCAAACAGGGTATCCCGCTGCCTAACATCACCTAGCAGGGCAAGCTCCTTTTCTGTCCACTTTCCCGCAACCATAACCTTCACGTTGACCCCGCTGGTTCTCACCTGTCCCAGAGTGGATACGGAAGCATCAACAAACGGCTTCGCAAAAGCGGGCACAGCAATCAACAACTCGCTCTTAACAATATCCAGCATCTCCCTCAGCTTCGCCATAACACTGAACTCGCCACGTAAAATCCAGATGTCAGGCTTCTCCAGCAACTCCCGCTTCTCATACAGCGGCTGAAGCTCCCCCATCACCACACCCTTCCAGCTGTTCACCATATCCTCCAACCGCAGCCGAGCAGCATCCAACGCCTCAGACGGAGCCTTAGGAAAATACCTGCTGGGTCTACCCCGCTCCACCTCCACCCAACCCTTCCTCTCCAGAGAATTCAAGGTCTCATAAACTTTAGAGTATGGAACTCCACCGTGCTCGCTGACCTCGCTGGCGGTCATAACCCCCCGCTCCAGCAAAATCAGGTACGCCCGGGTCTCATATTCTGTTAACCCCACTTCGTGCAGTACCTTTTTTGCGTCTTCGCTGACAGGCAACCTTTTTCACCTTATGAAACGTTTGGAAACCTTCTTATATGCTCTCAAGCCAAATAAAAAATGTTACCCCCAAGAGTGGTGTCAAAATGCAGGTTATAAAAGAAACAAAAAGCCTATGCCCAGAATGTCTCCAAGTGCTAGACGCGATCATACTCGAAGAAGACAACAAAGTCTACATCGAGAAGGAATGCCCAGAACACGGAAAATTCAGGGAAATCTACTGGTCAGACTATGAACAATACCAGAGAGCGGAAACCCTGAGATGCGACGGAACCGGACTGGACAACCCCCGAACAGAAACCAAACTGGGCTGCCCCTTTGACTGCGGAATCTGCCCAGAACACAAATCCCACACCGGACTCGCCATCATCGACGTAACCAACAGATGCAACCTCAGGTGCCCAGTCTGCTTCGCCAACGCAGCAGCCGCAGGATACGTGTACGAACCCACAAAAGAACAGATTTTCGAGATGATAAAAAACCTCAGAAACAACAAACCAGTTCCGCCTCCAGCATTACAGTTTTCGGGAGGAGAACCAACAATACGAAAAGACCTCTTCGAACTCATAAAAAAGGCAGAGGAACTCGGCTTTCATCACCTAGAAGTCAACACGAACGGCATCCGCTTAGCCCAAAGCGTAGAATACTGCCGCGGACTACTTGAGGCGGGAGCAAGCACAATCTACCTCCAGTTCGACGGATTAACCTCCGACGTCTACAAATTCACAAGAGGAGCAGACCTCCTAGAAACCAAAATGAAGGCAATTCAAAACTGCCGCGAAGCCGGACTCAGCATCGTACTGGTTGTCACGCTGGTTAAGGGCGTCAACGACCATCAACTCGGCGACATTATTCGATTCGCGATTGACAACTTCGACATAGTTCGATGCGTCAATGTGCAACCAGTATCCATTTGTGGCAGAATCCCCGCAGATGAACGGGAGAAAATGAGGATAACCATCCCCGACTTCATGCGGCTGGTCGAGGAACAGACAGAAGGAAAAATCAAAGTCTCCGACTTCTACCCAGTGCCCACCGTAGTCCCCATATCCAGGGCAGTCGGCGCACTAAAGGGCAAAGACTACGTGGAGTTCACCACCCACCCCCACTGCGGCATGGCAACCTACGCTTTCGTCGAAGACGGCGACCTGATCCCCATCAACCGCTACGGCAACGTTGACAAATTCATCAAAACCCTAGAAAAAGTCTACGAAGAAGCAAAAAAGGGGCATACAAAAAAAGCCAAACTACGCCTGATCGGAGCGCTCCGCCACATCAAATTTGGTCTGCTACGAAAATACCTCCTGCCAATTCTCAGAACTGGCTCCTACGAATCCCTGGGAGACCTCCACAGAAAGATGCTTCTCATCTCCACCATGCACTTCATGGACCCCTACAACTTCGACCTAGAAAGAGTTCAAAGATGCTGCATCCACTACGCAGTGCCCGACGGCAGAATCATACCCTTCTGTGCCATGAACTCTATCCACAGACCAAAAGTAGAAGAAAAACTGGGCATCCCACTGGAAGAATGGAAGAAAAAACACAAGATTGGAATCGGCGAAGTCCAATAACAGGGAGAAAGCCTATAAGGAGCGGTTCTTCTTCAAAACTCTGGTGAAGATACTATGGGCGGCGGAAAAAAGAAGCAATCCATCAAACAAATGACAAAACCAAAGAAACCCAAAGAACCAAAAAATAAAGACCAAAAAACAGATGCAGCACCAGCCGCAAAGAAGACCCTCGGGTTAACTATGCCCGACATCAACAACAAAAAGGTCATGGGCACACTAAAAGGAATGAAAGTCCTCACCCCCTCTGTGGTGGCTTCACGCTTCAGCATACGGTTGAGCTTAGCAAACGCTTTCCTCAAAGAACTAGAAAAACGGAAAATGATCGAGTATGTTTCCGGAGGAAAAAACCTCAAAATCTATAAGCAACTAAATTAAAGTTTTCTTGTATGTCTTCAGATGGAGGTTTGGGGGAAGAATGGAGTTTCCTGAAAGAGTCTACACCAAAGAAGAAGTGAAGAAAGCCCGAGAACTCATCGAAAACGGGTACAAGCATGACTTGAAGGCGAAGGGAAGCCCACAGTTTGTGGCTAAAGTCGAAGAAGCCCTAAAGTTGATCAAAACTGCAGGATACTACGAGTTTCTGCGAACATACATCAGGGTTATCCGCGAAATCGAGGGGCTAAGCCAGCTCCGCGAACAAGAGGCGGCTATCTGGTTCAACGTGAAAGCGCTTGACGACCCCGTTGACGACGCAGGCTTCATTATCCAGAAGACGCAGCAGATGAAGGACTTTATTGAAGGGCGACTCTACTACGAAACTGCGGAAATTCGGGCAGTGAACAAACGCATCGAATTCCTTGAAGCCCTAAGAGACAAAACAGACGACCCAGCCATAAAAAGCAAGTGCAAACAACAACTAAAAAGTTGGAAAGAACAGCCATTTCCATGAAAAAGCAACTGGTTAGTTAAATATACATTAATAGTTATAGATTCTCTTTCTTAAATAATCCAGAGAGTAACCATACAAAAATCAAAATTCCCCCTATAAGAAAGAGAATCAAAGCATTTTTCTCCAAGTCTCCCCACAGAAAGAAGTTAGGTGCTTCATAGGCTACAAAATACAAATAACCCCCAAAGGCAATCAACACTAGAGCTGAAAGCAAAATTATTTTTCTGAAAAAACCCATAAACACACCTCAACTCAAAATCTTAGTAAGTGAAATAATAAAATTGTGAATTTCAATTAAAGATTAACTCTTAAAAAAAGGGGGATTTTGCAAAAGAACAAGTGGATATATGTCCATCGTTGAGTGAACAGCCATTTCCGTGACTCTTTGCATTGTTCACTCTACCGTTCTGAAAAGTTTTGTTGAGTCAATTTACAGGCGAGTTAATGAAAGCGGTTTCTTACAATCTTTACAAATCAGGCTTTTTCCTTTCAGGGAGCTGAGCCTATAGGGCGTTACACGTCCACAATTTGGGCATTTGGCGAACCTGAGTTGTTTTGCTTCTCTTTTTTTGATAGAATGATTCAAAGTGACGAAGCCTCTATCAGGAGTAGATGACGGCAATTACGTTTCCCTCATTCAAGAAAGTCAAAACATGTCTAATAAAATATTTCAGAACACATGATTAAGATTATCGATATAATAAGACTTGGAATTGAGGGGCAGCCGAAAAAGAACATCCAGTCCCTTAACGTTTTCACTGTTTCCTTAAGCTTTTTGCTCCTGAAAAAAAGAAAAGGGGGAAGGGAAATTTTTGGTTTATTTCTGTTTTCTGAGTGCCATGTAGGCTATTAAGCCTATGACCACGCCGACGGCTGCGATTATCAGTATGACCAAGTCGATTGTCAGGTATGCTGGTATTTCTGGAATTGATGGGTATGCTGGCATCTGGTTTACGGTTGTCTGCGCAATCTCTGCTGCGCTAGGTGCTTCTTCTGGAGATGCATCTACACCAAAGGTAGCTGTATCCTGTGAGGGGTAGTAGGAGTTGGAGCCTTCAAACATTGCAGTGACCTGATATTCGCCGATAATTTCGGGAGTCCACATGTGGCTGAACCTACCATTTGAATCGGCTGTAACAGTGGCAGAGTACCAGTCGCCATTAGGATCAAGGATCTTCAAGAATACTTTAACGCCTGTCACGTTTTCTGGACGCGGAAACTGCTTGTATACGTATAGCATCCAATCGCTCATGCTCTCATCAGATACAGCGGGAACACCCTTCGAGAACCGTGATTCCAGAGTAATGTCCTCTGTGCCCGGAGAAACATCCATCACTGTGCCATCTATCAGCACACTACTTCCCTTTTGCACAACATTATCGTTGATGGAGACTGTGATTTCACTTGCTCCCTTACCTATGCCATACACGCGTTGGTCGTACGTGTCCTGCGTCCCTATTATGCTGTCACCGATAACTGCAGTTCCTCCCCAGTTGCTTTGACGGAACAAACCATCGGCTCTCCATATTAGCGATCCGTCTGTTGCGTTAAGGCAGTAGAATGGTGCACCACGCGGTTTGGGATCAATAGGAGAGTGCTCTGAATGCCCCACATACAGTTTTCCATCGGTAATGAATACTATTTGAGCCCACCAATTATTACCCCACAAGAATTCTTGGTAGGGGTCCTCGGCGTTGTAGGTCCATGCTCGCTCGCCATTAGTAAGATTATATGCATACACTGTTCCGGCGACACCACCTGAATAGAGCTTGCCATAGACGATAGCGGTCACCGTTGCAACAAGAAAGTCTAAATAGTACTGCGGTTCGGTTGTCCACAGATGCTTCCCTGTTTCAGTGCTAAAGCCATAATATCGTACATTCTCTTTCGACCACACAACGAAAACGCCTTCCTCAATTGAAGTCCCAGCCCAACTCACGCTTACGTTGCCTTCAATCCATTCAGTTGGTCCATTCCAAGTATTTTTGAACAGCTCCGCTCCTATGTTGCCCTTCGACGCGTTTAAGTTTAAGCCCCAGGAAGTGACTTCATTGACGCTTACGGTCCCACCGACTACTCTGTCATCAAACAAGGCTGATTGAACGCTTCCCGATAGACCGGTTGGTATGGACACGTTCCAACTCCATGCATGCGCGTTATCTCCATTGTGTGTTCTTAGATGGGCTGCGCTTCCCCAACTGCCTTCATCGGAAATGAGAGCCGTCATGTTCCACAGAGCCATCCAGCCCCTTTGTTGGTTAATCTGTAATATGTAGAGTTCACCTTTTGGACCGGTTAGCCTGGTGCCCGAAGGCACGTTCTCGATGGTAAACCGCCATTGTCCATTGTAGGGATCAAATGCATACCAAGTTTGTGGACCGGAAGGTCCACCGAAGAAACCGCCACCACCACTAGTCACATACAAGTATGGGAAAACGCCGTGATAGTTGTATGAGTCCCAATAGAATAGTTGACCAAAGGCTAGAGTTTGATTGTCTAGGAATGTTTTAGCCCACAGTTCTTCTCCGGTATGTATGTCTACACAGTGATACTCTACTGGTCGGTCGTAGGCGCCGGTTCGGTAGTAAAGTTTTCCAGCTAGGACTAATGATCCGCCCCATTTGCCTTCGTACGCGTCTCCACACTCAATTCCCTGAACACCGGCTGTTCCTCCAGCAAGACCTCCAATTGTAAATGGCGTTGTCCATAGTATGTGGGCGCTCTCTGGCGCGTAGTCGTTGTAGGGAGCGTACCGGTTGGGGATATCAGTTCCGCCAAACGTGCCTGATCCCCATGTCCAGCTTCCTGCGATCGTTGACCATTCTCTAAGCTGCGCATCTATTGGGCGAGTCCAGTATTCGTTTGGAAGCGGTTGTCCTGGATAATACTCTATTTTTTCTTCTTGCACAATAAGCTCGAGTGTTTCGCTTTCACTGGCTAGCATCACTGTACCTATGGCGACCGATGTCGAGAACATACTTCCCGCTCGTTTATCACGGGTTGTCACCTGTTCAGGGAAGTGCGACTTGATATAGTATTTGCCCACTTGGTTAGGCGTGTAGTCTCTGGTTGTTCCGCCTGTCGAGTCGGTTCTGATATCGCTAATCGTGTCGATTTGACCGTCGGGTCTTTCGATTGTTATTGACAGATCATCCCAACCCTGGGCTACGTTATACAAGTTTTCTGTGATCCCAACATGGAGCAGAACCTGTTGCTCAATGCCCACTGGGTTAGGAACAGCACCAATGTAGGCGAAGGTCTTTTTTGTAGGCGCTTGTGCGGTAACCGCTGGCAAAGCAACTAGGCTAGCAGATATAGTTAACACCAGAATTAAAGTAATTGTAAACTGTTTTGTTTTGCTATGTAATTTTTTCATTTTTTAAAACCTGATTAGTGTTGGATGCTTGTTTTTATAAGCTTTTGTATGATGTTTTAATGTGGATGTGGTGAGACCCCGCACATTAGGTTAAACTCTTCTTGTTTAAGCAGCAGGGTTTAGCATTGCGCTCCTGAGCTTGCAAGAAACAGAGGCTCGTAAGCTTAAGATCGTAATTATTTTTGAGACGCAGAAAACAGGATTGCTGTCTGCACAGTATATTTATAAACACCCAACAGAATGTACAAATTGTTGCTGTAGTTGAATATTCGTCGACTTCTGTAGTATGCGTAAACCTGCATTATGCCGTCACTGCATACGAACCGTCGACGGGTGCCGACACTAGCAAAACAGAGTTGAACAAGTGTGAATGCTGTAAGTGAGGAAATGAGGTATAGACTCCCACGATTAATTGCTAATGGGTCGATTGCTCTGGCTTTCGCAGGGATGAGTTACATTGTTCTATGGACGCTAAACAGCATTAGCGCTGAAATCGTATTTTTGTTACAGATAGGGTTATTGCTTGCAGCTGGAATTTTTCTAGTTAGAACCCTGTTTGATGCCTTAACAATCGCTGATAAAGTAACTGGAGTATTTTTGAAATGTTTAGGCATAAAAGAGGGCTGGTCTAGACAGAGGATCTTCAAGGACACTATTTACATAGTCGCTATCCTTTTGGTGGCTGCTGCAATATTTCCTCTATTCCGTAACCTATCAAATTTTGGAGCATTGTTGCAGGAAATCATTACATATGCTGCTTTGGGATTGATTATATTGTTCGTGTATGATATTGGACGAACTTTTTACAGAATTACCGAAAAACAGGCTAACTCGGTTGCAAACCGACTTTCAAATTCAAGTAATTCGGAGAAGAAAATAAATGGAAAATAGTATCTGTACGATTGAACAGCTTAAAGACTTTGTTGATTTGTCGCCTAAAGAAGAGAAAAAACTGAAACAAATTACCCAAAAGCATCCAATGCGTGTTACTCCATATTACATGTCGCTGATAGACTGGAACGACCCTTATGATCCAATAAGAAAGTTGGCGATTCCATCAATGGGGGAATTTGACCTTCAAGGCTCCTATGACACAAGCGGTGAAGCAGAAAACACCAAAATGTCTGGACTTCAATACAAATACCAAGAGACCGCCTTGATATTAGCCACAAACAAGTGTGCGATGTATTGCAGGCACTGCTTCAGGAAGAGGCTTGTTGGCTTGCAAACCAAGGAAATAATTGAACG
>CAYVVO010000024.1:0-2054 GCA_964455275.1 uncultured Candidatus Bathyarchaeia archaeon
GGGCTTAGCGCATATCCTCCAACTTGTGGGTCTTGGAGACCGAAACCTAACAGGGTATCATTTGTTTGTCCCCAGTCTATGGGGCTTCCTGGGGATAGGCAGATTGTGTTTGTTATGTCGATGGCTTTGTTGGCGACTTGGCGGTTGCGGTCGTAGTCAACTGCAGACGCGAATAGACCATTGTATGTCATCATGGCGACTAACAGCGCCGCTATAAGAATCGTAAGTGAAATCATGTGATCTATAGTAGCCCCTGTCACTTAACCAGAGCCTCCAAACGAAAAAGCAAGTGTGCCATTAGAAAATTTCTGTAACTTAATGTAAGCGCCAGTAGAGGTACTCCGCAGAGTTGAATCTGTCCAGGTCACATCAGGACCAAGCACAGCCGCAGCCGTAGCCGTATTACCCACATCATCCAAAGTCAAAGTAACCGAGAGAATCCTAGTAGAATCTTCTGAGAAACTGCTCAGCGAACCCGTAGCATTATAGGGATAAGAACCAACGGTTACAGGAACTGGAGAAGACTGAGTTACGGTACACTCCAAAACCTCATCCCGATTTACAGTTAGATAGAGCTGCTGGATTGTACTCGCCAGATGATTCGCTGTGTCCTGCAGTTCGACATTTCTCTGGGAGTCTTGCCAGTTGGATGTAATTGTACTCGCCACAAAAGGAAACACTATCACCTGAGTGAACAGCAACGGAATCAGTATAACATATTCAATCGTCACACTCGGCAAACATGCACGCCTCCTTTTTCATTAACTGACTCCAAACCCAACCGACACCTCGCTGACATAAAGCTCCAAAACAACATTAGTGTATCCAGCAGAATAAAACGCGGAGAAATCAAACACCTCGGAATCATTGGGAAAATTGAAGAAAGCGGAATCAAAATCGTTTGAAGTGCCTCTCGGAAAATCAACAGTAACACTGATGCTCTGAACATCGTTTAGGGTGTGGGCTTTAACCGATTCACCAGTTAAAGTAATGGATTGAGATAATCTAGGAGACTCACCCGCACTAAGAACTGGAAGATACATCCGGACATAGTATGTATTGGCGGTAGAGTTAATCGAAGAGAAAAGAACCCTAATCGATGGAGCTGCAACCACTCTTATGTACTTTCCATCAGGCATAGGCGTCCTCTCAATAGCAAACACCCGCGCGACAGGAGCAGAAGTACCCTTCAAAGTAAGAGATTCATCAGGGTCAGGAAAGATTCTTGCCCAGTAATCATCACTTATCGAATATCGGGATGTTGGAAGATTAAACATGAGAGATCCGGTTGTGTTTAAAAACTCAGATGTGCCTGCAGTGGTTACAACAGACATATTGTAAGTTAGTACCGAAGACTCAAACTCAATACCTCCATACTGGCTCGCGTAACGAATCGTCTCTGTGCGCCCCATAGTCCAAGCCACATCGTCAATCTGAAGACCAATAGAATGCATCAACTGCTTTGAAGAGTCAAAGTCTCCCTCCGCAACTTTGGACCATAGAAGATTGTTAGCAAAAGCCAAAGTAACACTCAGAATAGCAATCATAGCACCAGTCATAATCACCGTAGATACAACTGGACTCATTCCCCGCTTACCTGAACGATTCTTGTGAAGTTTAAACAGCACCACCAATGTTTCCTCCTTTTTTCCTCCTAAGCCAGTAACATCGGAACAATCTTTGACGCAATAATAGCAATAAGGACCAACAAAGCGGCATGCTTGAAGCCAGCAGCCAAAGACTCTTCACTGATCTTGCCACAAACCAACCCAATCAGGTAACAGTGGGTAATTACTGACACAGAAAAAATCAGAGTAAGGTAGTCTGTGTTGACTGAGGAAGTCGAAGCTTCACCACCCATGGCAACGGTATTGGTAGTGAAAAGAAGGGTCATGAGAGTTGTTGCTACTAGCAATATTGCACCGAAGTAGGGCATCATCATGTAAGGTCTAACGCTCATCCTCTTCTCTTTCTCAACTTCTTGAGTCATGTTGTTGAATCTTGCAAGAGACTCAATCATCGATATTGTACCGCCCCCTACATCAACAGCTTCC
>CAYVVO010000025.1:0-1250 GCA_964455275.1 uncultured Candidatus Bathyarchaeia archaeon
CCTTAACTAATACTGAGGCTTGAAGTTGTCAGTGTGCCCTACATGTGGAACCGAGGTAACTAAACCAACCAAAACGTGGTCTATGGTTGGCAGACCCAGCAAAAAGGGTGAACGATTCAAGCTTACTTTGGGGCTCTTCACTTGCCCTAAATGCAAAAAAAGTTTCCGGAAGGTTATGGGGAAAGAAAAAGAGAGAGTAACTCTTAAAGGCATGGTCAAGGAGATTAAAGGAATTGAGAGGAGGCTTGTGCAGACGTTGGGGGACTTGAAGGAAAAAATTGAGAAACTGAAAGGCGAGAGAACTGACCTTCTGGAAGAAATAGAGAGCCTCAAGAGAGCGGGAGAAAAGAAAGCTAGCACTCTGGAGAAAGAGGTAGACTCGCTTCGAGAAGAAGTAGAATCTCTGAAGGAAATGTTAGGCGACCTCTAATAACAACAGTGCAAAAATCAATTCTGGTCTTAAATGAGGTTATTATGCCAACTAAACGGTTCTTGATGCTCTACCAAAAGAAGCCGTTTTGCTCACGCTAAAGAGCAATAACTAAAAAGAGGTAGAAAACACAAATCCACAGCAGAAAAGACTCATTCCAGTTGTGGACTCTTTTTGTGACGCGAATCAAGCAGGAGACGCTTTTTTATCAGGTCCTTAACTTCTTCATGGAACCGATTATCGTTTTCCAGTTTACGAAAGTTGCTGCTGAATTCTTCGAATCCTGTCGGAATTTCCAATTTCAAGGTAATGAAAGGCTGTCCCATGGCCATCTCAAATTCTCTTTTAGCCTCTTCATACTCGGATTCTGGTTTTCTCTCTCTAGATTCGATCCATTTTCTAACCAAATTGTTCACACCCATAAATTGAACCGTACAATTAGATAAAGGCTTGCGAAGCCTAACTGGACAAGAGATGTGATTACACCCACTTTTGTGAACTCAGCAAAACTCAGAGAGATTCCCTCGCGTTTTAGGGCGCCTATGCCCATCATGATTACAGCACCACTCAAAGGCGTAGTGGCTCCTCCCAGATTCGTTCCGAGAATCAACGCTGACCACACGGCTGCCGAGTTTAATACGGCAACTCCGCTGCTGATTATCGGAGTAAAAGTTAGGGCAATAGCGATGTTACTTACTGCGCTGCTTGCAAGACCGCTAGCCCACAGAGTGGCCATGCTTGCACCTAATGGGCTTTGTCCAACTGTTTGGAAAAGTGAAGTCGATATGTCTTTCAAGAGTAATGTGCTTTCTAGACCCCC
>CAYVVO010000026.1:0-2204 GCA_964455275.1 uncultured Candidatus Bathyarchaeia archaeon
CTCTTCTCCTGATTCAACCTCACTTGGTGTGACCTCTAGGTCGCTGATTTGGAAGTCTGCGGGTGGAGTTAATGGAAATATGTAACTTATCTCCCATTGGTCAGGAAACAACGTCAACACTAGTTGGTTTCCTTCGCTTTCTATTGCGATTGGGTTTCCGCTGAGGTAAACTAATGTTAAGTCTTCAGGCAACTGAATAGTGAGGTTATATGGGGTGTCAACAAGGAAAGTCCACACGCCAAAATCTTTTCTGGTCAAAGAGTCTGTGTCATACTGAAGCGAAACGCTTGTAGCTCCCAAAGTGAAAACAGTCAGATTGATTCCGTCTGCTTCATAGTCCAGAACAGTCTGGTTCTCGTCAAGCACAATAAAGTTGTCAACTGAAGAATTCAAGAGCGGAAAAGTTACCGCCGGAACTGTTTCATTCACACTCAACGTTTGTGTGACGCGAACCAATCCATCCCTGTATATTTGTAGATCTGTGGATTCAACCTGGAACTCGCTCTCATCAGCAGCGGTTACAGTGGCACTCATGAGTAGGAATAAAATTGCGAAGCCAACGAAAACAGTCCGCTCAGCATCCATCTTCATAGTTCAATTCACGCTGAAATGATGATAGTTACTAAATCTAATAAGAATTCTGAATTGCAGGTATAGCGGGGATTTTATTAGTATTCACCAGTAATTATAGGATGCAGGTTGATTCTTAAGATGGAGGAGGACCAAATTTGGCATTATGTTCTTCCGTTTCCCTTAGAAACTGAAAAGCGTAGGCTAATCTGGAGCATCCTCCAGTCTAAGGTGGGCAAAAGCCTTTTAATGAACATGAAGCTGGAGGGGCGAACATACCAGAAAGACATGATCCATGGAACCTCTTACTCCAACAAATCCATAATCGAATACCTGAAGCGGATGGTTTCAGCTGGTATTCTTGAGCAGGGCATGGAGCAGGTGGTAACAGGGAAACGGAAAGTGAGAGTCAAATGGTACGTTCCCACGAACCTTGGAAGATGGTTTATTCTCTTTCTTAAACCTACAGAAGACATTCCACCCGAATTGGTGCGAAAAACCATCGAGGAAATCTTTCACGTCTATGCTTTCAGCATTGTTGAGGTTTGCGAAAACTTCGGAATAGACATCAACGTCTTCCGTAACATCCTAAACAGTGAATACAGCAAGAAACCAGTAACAGAAACATAAAAAAGAAAAAAAGGATAAGTTTTTACTGCCGTATTAAAGCATACCGCTTTAAGAGCGTGTACGGTTTTCGTCCTCCAAGTCGCCTTTTTAGCCTCTTCGTAGTTATCAACAAACCATTTTAAACCCTTCTGAATCTCCCTTTTGGAGAATAATGCCGAGGACTGTATCACTAAGCAAATAGCTTAATATGTGACCCTTCATTACCTTAACACATAGGATTCTCGTAATGAACATTGCAAAAGCTTGAGTTTTTGCCGTTTTCTTTGACTATTCTACAGAAAAATGCAAAGTGGAAAGTATGACATTAAAAAATATACAGTTAAGCAGAGCGACACAATCTTGGATTAAAAGAAGGGATAGAAAGCCCCAGATAAAAGTAGGCTTGCATTCTGAACTGAGAGATTGGGTGCAATATGTCATAATGGAAGCAGAAAAGAACAAAGACTTCACGAAGAAAGATCAGTTCCTAAGCCTTCTAGAAGATCTGAATCATACAGAGGAACAGGAAGGTTTGTGATTTGACTCTTTCAGAGGTTTTAATTGATGACATAACAATGCCTGTTTTTGATGCGTCCATACAGGTCCAAAATGTTGTGGCATCTGCTACATTGAATCAGAAGTTTAACCTTAATGCAATTGTTAAAGGGAACCCATTAGTTGAGTATCGTCCAGAAACGTTTCCGGGATTAGTTTACAGATTAAAAAAACCCAAGACTGCAATACTCATTTTCCGTACTGGAAAGATGGTTTGCACCGGAGCGAAGTCTGAGAAAGAAGCAAAGAGAGCAGTGAATAAGGTTGTAATCGAACTGAAAAAAAGCGGGATAATTATCCCTGGCAAACCCGAAATCAAAGTAGTGAACATTGTTGCTTCAGCGAATCTTTTAGGGCAAATAGAGCTGGAAGATTGCGCTTACTCTCTCGGAAGAACCATGTATGAGCCAGAACAGTTTCCGGGTCTCATCTACAGAATGGATGACCCAAAAGTTGTGATTCTTCTCTTC
>CAYVVO010000027.1:0-3569 GCA_964455275.1 uncultured Candidatus Bathyarchaeia archaeon
AAAACTCGGTGGAGCACCTCACAAAATTGACTAACAGCAGGGTCGAAGTTGTAGCCTGTGACCTTCACCCCCGATTCACCACCACAAAATTGGCTCAGGAACTGGGAAGCAGGCTTGAATGCCCGGTTGTTCAGGTTCAGCACCATCACGCTCACGCTGCAGCGCTCATGGCTGAATGGAACGTCGAGGAGATTGTGGGCGTAATCTGTGACGGCTTCGGCTACGGTCAGGACGGTACTGCATGGGGAGGAGAAGTGCTTTACTGCAACAGGGAAGGATTCAGGCGGCTGGGTAATCTGGAGAGTCAGCCCATGGTTGGAGGAGACTTGGCAACATACTATCCGTTGAGGATGGCTGCGGGGATACTTCACAGAAAGGTGGATGTTGCTGAGTGGCTGATGTCGAAGAGCCGTCACCTGCCTCACGGCAAAAGGGAAGCCGAAGTAATCCTTAAACAGCTGACGAAGGGGTCGACGCCAGAGACTACGAGCTGCGGAAGAGTACTAGACGCCATCTCAGCCCTACTGGGAATATGCTGTGAACGCACCTACGAGGGGGAACCAGCCATGAAACTGGAATCCGCCGCCCTCAAAGGCAAAGACACGTTAAACTTGGCTCCCCGCTGCAACGGAAACGTTCTGGACACCACATTTCTTGTTCACGAAATCTTCACCAAAAAAGACAAAATTTCTGCTGCAGATTTGGCGTGCTCAGCCCAATCCTATCTTGCTAGGGGCTTGGCTCAATTGGCTATAGAAGAGGCGGAAAGGCTGCAAGTCAAGCATGTCGGCTTCTCTGGGGGAGTCGCCTACAACGAACAGGTTACAGCAGCCATGCGAAGAACTGTAGAGAAGGAGGGCTTCAGGTTTCTTGTCCACAACAAAATCCCAGCTGGAGACGGCGGAACCTCTTTTGGTCAAGCAATTGTCGCTGGCTTCCAGAAAAGGTAATTAGTGTGAAAAATTATCATAGCGAACTATAGAATAGAACTGTGGATGTGGTGCAGATGGGAGTCTCAGGCGATATTGCGAAAGGTTTCCTCATTTTTGCACTTATCGTTTGGGTTGCCCTTATTGTGCTGTACACAGTGACGAACCAAATCGCATTTGCCCTACTGCTTCTTGTCGGTCTCATAGTCCCTTTTTCCCTTATAGCCATAGAGTATCGAAAGAATTTCAGGAAATTCCAATGCAGAAACTGCAACCACAACTTCAAAGTTTCATACCTAAGATTGGTGTTCACCCTAAATTTTCGAGGAAAAGACCCTGCCCCCACAGGAACTGCAGCTTATCATCTGAAATGCCCGAAATGTGGTGACAAATCTTGGCTTGTTCCTTTGGAATAAGAAAGAGAAAGAGAACTTAACCACACTTCAGACAACTTTGTGCTTCTTCGTAGAGAAAACCAATAGGTTAAATAAAAGGGGAGTTTAGACACTTTTTAGTGTCACAAAACAAAAGTTTTGGATAAAGTTCCGAACTGGCAGGGTGAATAGCAAACTATGTGTCTCGCGATTCCGGCGAAGGTTCTAGAAATTCAGGGAGACGTTGCTAAAGTGGATTTTGGGCAGGGAGTTGCCCGAGAGGTGAACGTTATGCTGGTGGAAGCGCGTGTAGGTGAGTATGTTCTGGTTCACGCGGGATACGCAATCCAAACGCTTGACCAAGAGGCGGCTGAGGAGAGCCTCAGGATGTGGCGAGAAATCTTGGAGCAAGACCAAAATTGAGGTGTGAACTGTTTTGGCGAACAGCAAAGAAATAGTGAAGGGCGAAGAGGTGACTCTGGAGATAGAGCCTGGAACGGACATTCTGGAAGTCAACAAGCAGCTTGCCCACAAGAACATGGAACATCTACGGGAGCATAACGTGAAAGCCATAGACATTATGGGGTCTATAGGCGCCGGAAAAACCAGTCTGATCGAAAAGCTGGTTCAAGCACTCAAACATAAGTACAGAATAGCAGTTTTCAAGGGCGACCTAACAACAACCATAGACGCGGAGCGAATCGGACGTCACGGCGTCAAGGTTGTCACCATAAACACTGGGCTAGAATGCCACTTGGACGCTAACGTGGTTGCAAGGGCTGTGGAAAGAATCAGCCTAGATGACATTGATTTGCTGATTATCGAGAACGTTGGCAACCTAATCTGCCCCGCCGAGTTTCCGCTGGGCACAGAGAAGCGGGTGGTTGTGGTAAGCGTCACTGAGGGACCCTACATGGTGGTTAAGCATCCCTTCACCTTCATGACTGCGGATGTGATGGTCATAAACAAGAAGGACTTAGCCGAGATAATGAAGGTAGACACCGAGCGGCTAGAGAAACAGGCTAAAGACATAAAGCCAAACATGAAGGTTGCAGTCACCAACGCCCTAACAGGGGAAGGCGTTGAAGAACTAATCAAGGCACTAGAACTATAATTTTGGGGGCGCAATCCAGACAGTGCATGAGCTTTCCATGACCACACAAATCGTTGACAGCGTCCTAGAAGAGGCAAAAAAACAGGACGCAAAAAAGGTCACAGAAGTTCACTTGGCAATAGGCAAACTGACGTTTCTAGGCATCGAACAGGTTCGCTTCGCCTACAACATACTGGTCGAAGACACCATCATGAAAGGCTCAAAGCTGTTCATCGAAGAGAAAGACGGCGTTATAGAGTGCCCAAGCTGCGGCTACAAAGGAGCAATACCATTTGCGGATGACCCCGCCTATCACGTGCCAATTCCAACCCTCCGATGCCCCAAATGCGGAAAAGCAGCAAAAATCCTTGAAGGAAAAGAGTGCACAATAAGAAGCATAAAAATGCTCAAATAGGAAAACGGGAACATGCAGCCCTCAAATAAACAAATGGAACAGTTCAGGGACCCAGCCTTAGCAAAGAAGGTTGCAGACCACATCAGAAAGCTTGCCCCACCACATGAAACAAAGTTCTGTCACGTCTGCGGAACACACGAGTGGACCATCACCCACTACGGACTACGATCTCTTCTTCCCCAAAACGTGGACGTGATCGCCGGACCAGGATGCCCAGTGTGTGTAGTTCCAGCAGCCGACATCGACGAAGCCATAGCCTTGGCAAAGAAAGGAGTAACCGTCACCACCTTCGGCGACCTCATCCGTGTTCCCGGCTCAGAAACGTCCCTCCAGAAAGCTAAGGCGTCGGGCGGAGACGTGCGAATAGTGTACGCTTTAAGGGATGCCATTCAGATGGCGGAAAAAAATCCTGAAAAAGAATTCGTGTTTTTAGCCATCGGCTTCGAGACCACATCGCCCTCCACCGCCATAGAAGTGCTGAACAAGCCTCCCGAAAACTTCAGCTTCCTTGTTTCTCACAGGCTGATTCCTCCAGCCATGGAACTGCTCTTGGGCATAGGAGACCTGCATATTGACGGTTTCATTGCGGCTGGTCACGTTTCCACGATTATAGGAATGAAGCCCTACGAAATTTTTCCAGAGGCTTACGGGATGCCCACTGTGGCTGCAGGATTCGAACCCTTGGATGTCCTATTCGCCATCGACATGCTGATGCAGCAGCTAAAGGATGGGGAGGCGAGGCTGGAGAATGAGTATAA
>CAYVVO010000028.1:0-1171 GCA_964455275.1 uncultured Candidatus Bathyarchaeia archaeon
TCACATTCTTTGCCATTTGAAAAAAGCGCATATCTTTGGGATTTGAACCAGGCCACCCGCCTTCTATATACTGAATGCCAAGCTCGGCCAATTTTTGGGCAATACGGAGTTTTTCCTCAGCGGAGAAGCTGATTTGTTCTCCCTGGGTTCCATCTCTCAGCGTGGTATCATAGATTAGAACATGCTTTTCCATTTTTGTGCTCCTTTTCAAAAAAAAACCCGCTATCAGGCGGACCTGATAGCGGGTTTTAAAAATTGTAAAACATCATGTCATTATCAGGCCCGGTAGTTTTGGGTTACCAAGCAAGAGAATAAGCAACAGGGAGATTATAATTATCCCTGTTGCCACCCCGATAATGCCTATTATGTTTTGTATTTCTAAAATCATTTTTTTAACAGATATGTAAAAAGTATCCATGCTTCATATATGAATAAGCGGATTTTGTCAAGATATTTTCATTTTTCACAATGTTTCTGCCATAGTGGCGCACTCCTCTATTGAATGTTGGCAATCCTGTAATCAATAAGGTTTTAAAAAACGGGTATCAAAATTAAAAGATAGATGTTCTATTCGTTTGGTTGCAATACAACAAGGGCATCTACAGCAACAGGGCGACTGCCAGATATGATAACAGGATTAATATCGATCTCCTTTATCGCATCATTTTCCACACCGATCTTTCCAACATTGATCAACATTTTTGACAGTAGTTCCCTGTCAACAGGCTCCATTCCCCTGACTGCGTCAAGTATCTTGTGTGCCTTGATCTCATCCATCATCTCAAATGCATCCCTTTTCTCTAACGGTGCCAGGCGAAAAGATACATCTTTCAGGATCTCTGTAAATATTCCCCCAAGACCAAACATGACGCAGGGACCAAACTGGGGATCTCTGATGAGGCCTATTACTAATTCCCTTTTTCCTTTTATCATCTCCTGAATCAGGATAGCACCGTGACTGCCGTTCATGCCAGCCATAATATCATTGAAGGTATCTAATGCTTCCTTGTCATCTCTGATATCTGTTCGGATGAGATCTTTTTCTGTTTTGTGAGTTATCTCTGGTGAACATCCTTTCATAACGACAGGGTACCCGATTTCATGGGCTGCAGAAATAACATCATTATCCTTTTGAATAATTATTTCACGTGTAACAGGAATATCATAAGAA
>CAYVVO010000029.1:0-2338 GCA_964455275.1 uncultured Candidatus Bathyarchaeia archaeon
TTATTGCTGATCTCCATATTCACAGCAGGTTTAGCCGTGCCACAAGCCAGAAGATGGATATAACTGAGATTACCCGTTTTGCAAAAATTAAAGGGCTAAATCTTGTGGGAACAGGGGACTTCACTCACCCGAAATGGTTCAGCGAATTATCCGAGGAACTGACAGAAGTTTCTGGCACCAATCTTTATGGATCCAAGAAGTATCCGGAGTCGTCTGTTCTTTACATGTTAACCGTTGAAGTCTGCACCATATTCAGCGTTGACGAGAAATCAAAGAAGATCCATCATGTCATCTTTACGCCTAGCCTCGAAACTGCCACGCAAATCAGTGACAGGCTGAAGCGTTACGGCAACTTAAGCGTTGACGGCAGACCAACATTGGACATGACCGCCTCACAGCTTGTGGAGGAGGTTATGCAGGTTTCGGATGAAAACGAGGTGGTTCCCGCTCATGTTTGGACTCCGTGGTTCAGCCTTTTCGGCGCCTTCAGCGGCTTCGACAGAATAGAGGACTGCTACGAGGACATGACAAAACACATCCATGCATTGGAGACAGGGCTTTCTTCGGACCCGCCCATGAACTGGAGACTAAGCGCCCTCGACAAGTTCACATTAATTTCCAACAGCGACTGCCACAGCCACTGGCCATGGAGAATCGGAAGAGAAGCCAACGTCTTCGAGCTGGACAAGCTAACATACATGGAAGTGGTTGACGCCATACGCAAAAAGGACCCTAACCGCTTCAAGTTTACTATAGAAACCAACCCCGCGTACGGCAAGTATCATTGGACGGGGCACAGAAAATGCAAAGTATCCCTCCCGCCCCAAGAAGCAAAAAAGTATGGGAACCACTGCTCAGTGTGCGGCAGAAAACTGACCAGAGGGGTTGACCAGCGAATCGAGGAGCTGGCTGACAGACCCGCCGACTACACGCCAGAAAATCCGATAGGGTATAAGCGGTTGCTGCCCCTCCACGAAATCATCAAAGCGGTTTTGGGTGTCAGCTATCAAGGAGCCAAAACGGTTTGGAGCATCTACAATCCTCTGGTCGAAAAGTTCGGTGATGAATACACTGTGCTTATTGATGCGCCCAAAGAGGAGATGAGCAAGATTGTTGATTCACGTATTGCAGAGGCGATTGTCAGGGTTAGAGAAGAAAAGGCAAGGGTGATACCCGGATATGACGGTGTGTACGGGCAACTTGTTATCTTCGAAGAAAAACAAGATGTTACCCATCAGAAGCCATCGCAGAAGAGCATATCCGACTTCATGTGAGAAGACTTTGTTAACCAACAGTTTTAAGACCGAACCAAACTCTTAATCGACATACAACAATGAGGTGGATGCGTTTTGAGGGACATTCTGACAAAATCTGTTGACTATGGCAGAAGCCTCGGCGCCGAGTATGTTGAGGTTCGGGCGCAAAGCCTCTTCAAAACACTGTTGACGACCAAGGATGGCACAGTTGAGGGAGCAAAAGAGGGAACCGAGAGCGGCGCTGGAGTCAGAGCCCTAGTTAATGGGGCTTGGGGCTTCGTGTCTCTTGGAAAACTGGAACCTAAACTGCTGACTGAGGCTGTTGATGATGCTGTGAGGTTGGCGAGGGCGGCTAGTCTAAGGGTGAAATCGCCTGTGAAGCTTGCTGAGGTAAAGGCGGTGGAGGATAGGGTGGTGGCTAAGCCTGGGAAGAGTCCGCGGGATGTTTCTATGGAGAAAAAGATTGATAATGCTTTGGCGATGGATAAGACGGTTTTTGGTTATGACAAGCGGATAAAGAGTTGTACTATCAGCTACTTGGATGTGACAGGGACGAATTACTTCCTCAACAGTGACGGAGCATGCATACAGCAGGACAAGCTTTACGTTTGGTTGCGGATTCTTGCCTCGGCACGGGAAAACAGCGTCTACGCCTCTGCAAGGGAGGAGACAGGGTCCACGGCTGGCTACGAGGTCTTTGACACTGAAACCCCGGAAAAGGTGGGAACCATGGTTGCCAAGCGTGTGGTGGAGCAGCTGAATGCTAAGACGCCGAAGGGGGGAAGCTTCCCGGCGGTTATAGGACCAAACGTGGTGGGCGTTTTTATGCATGAGGCTATGGGGCACCTGGCAGAGGCAGACCTCACCCTATCTGGTTCTATACTCTATGATAAGCTGGGGAAACAGATTGCCTCAGACGCGGTTACAGTCTATGACGACGGCACAGTTGAGGGCGCCTTCGGCTCCTTCAAGTATGATGATGAGGGAGTTCGGACACAAAAAACAGCTTTGATCGAAAAGGGAACCTTGACCGGGCTCATGCACAACCGCGAAACCGCCCAGAAGCTCAGCATGGAACCCAC
>CAYVVO010000030.1:0-2399 GCA_964455275.1 uncultured Candidatus Bathyarchaeia archaeon
CCCCGCTTGTCGCCACATTGTAGATTGCTGAGAGCAGTATGCCCGTGGTTATGCTGACTATTCCGAAGCCTATGGCAGCCAATGTTGTTCCCTTAAACGAAAGGTTCAGTTGAAGCGCAGAGAGCCCAGGCAACACCAGGAGGGCGACCACAAGAATTACCCCAATCACCTTTATCGAAAGCACGATTGTGATTGCCACCAGCAGGTTGAAGGCTAGCGACAGTGGACGGACAGGGATGCCCATCAGCCGGGCGCCTTCCTCGTCGAAGGTGATGGAGAGTAGCTCCTTGTAGAAGATTCCCAACATAAGTATCGTCGAGATTCCCAGAATCGACACTATAACTAGGTCGGTCTGATCGATGGTGAGGATTGAGCCGAACAGGAAACTGAAAAGTTCAACGTTGAATCCGCCAGCCAAGCTTATTATGATCAGACCCGCGGAAAACCCCACCGCCAACATCACAGCTATGGCAGAGTCGGACTGAGCCAAACCTTTCCTTCTCATGTAAGATATGCCCAAAACCGCTAAAACCGAAACCAGCAGCGAAGACAAAATCGGATTAACCCCCAGAAACAGCCCCAACGCAATCCCCCCAAAAGCTGTGTGCGCAATCCCATCGCCTAACATCGCCTCCTTCCGCAGTATCAGAAAGAGACCAACCCACGCGCAAGCCAAAGCCGCTACAGTTCCGCCCAGCAGTGCATGCTGAAAGAACTGGAATTCCAGAAGCCTGAAAATCTCAATGATCTCATTCATCTCCGAAAACCCGCCTACATTCATGCTTGTGGAAGACAAAGTGGAAGTGCTCGCCGTAAGCTTTCCGTAAAACATCATTCGGCTCCAAAGCTTCGGTTATTTCAGCAACGTTAACCCATTTGTTAATGCACATAATCTTGGACATTCTGCAGAAAACCGCTGTCAAATCATGGGTCACTATCAGAATGGTGATGCCCTTCTTAACGTTAAGGTCGCTAAGTTTCTTGTAAAACTTCTCTTGAGTCTCCGCATCCACGCCAACCACAGGCTCATCCAACAAAATAATTTCAGGATTCCTCACCAACGCCTTAGCCACAAAAACCCGCTGCTTCTGCCCTCCAGAAAGCTCCCCAATCCTCCTACTCGCAATCTCAGATATTCCCATGAACTCAAGAACCTCATCCACAGACTCCCAATCCTCCCGCTTCAAGGTTCTCCCCAGATTGCTCCGGTTCACCCTGCCAAGAGACACTAGCTCTCTTACAGCCAACGGAAAATTAGAATCAAAATTTGTGGCGTGCTGCGGAACGTAGGCAACTTTTTCCCAATCAGAGAATGACTCTATGTTCTGTCCGAAGAGACGGATGGTTCCCTTGGTTCTAGGCATAATGTTCAGGAGGGCTAGAAGAAGAGTGGTTTTGCCTCCTCCATTTGGACCCACTATTCCAACGTAGTCTCCTCTGTGGATCGTGAAATCGGCGTGTTCAATAACCAAAGAGTTTGACCTGTTCACGTAGAGGTTTGAAACCTCCAGTATGGGAGTTTCTTCTTTCATGACGCCCGATTGACTATTGTCTGCCATTTCATTTCAACTTTGCCTTATTCCTATGAAGCTTCTAAGCCTATCTTTAGGTTTTCCAAGTTCTTCTCCTGTTGCCCAAAGTAATCTAAATCGTCTATGGAGCCGAGCATGAAGTAAATCTTCAGAATCTGCACATTCTGGTCTATGCGGGTCTCCAAATCATTCTTGAGGGTTTGAACCGATTCGGCTGTGTAAACTGGATCCACATACACCACAAAGGTCTCATGCTCCATCATCATCTCCATGAGATTCACGTAAACTGAGGCGCTGGGCTGCTCGTCCGCGGAGATTCCTATAACGCCATGCTGTTTGAAGCCGTACCTGTCAGCAAGGTATCCGAAGGCGGCGTGGGCAACAAAAATGTCCTCCTTACTTTTGGTTGAGAGTCCAGTCAGGTAGTTGTTGTCCAGTTCTTCGAATCGTGTCTTCAGGTTTTGCCAGCGTTCACTGTAGTAGCCCTCATGATCGGGGTCTTTCTGGATCAGAGCCTCGTATATGCTTTGAGCCTGCTGTTTCGCCAAGAAGGGGCTTATCCATGTGTGGGGGTCATAGAGTCCCTCATGTTCGTGCTCGTCAGAATGTTCTGTTTCGGTTTCGATAAGCTGTACTCCCTTGGTGGTCTCCACGATAATTTTGTTGCTTGAATCGATTATGGGCAGTATGTCGTCCTCGAACCAGTGGTCAAGAGAGGCACCATTGTAGATTATCACCTCAGCCTCGTCTACGGCTAAAATATCAGCGAATGATGGCTGCCAAGTGTGCACCTCCGTGTTGTCGGGTATAAGCTGCGTGACGGTCACTTCTTCTCCGCCTATCTGTTGGGCGAAGAAGGCGAGGGGA
>CAYVVO010000031.1:0-2021 GCA_964455275.1 uncultured Candidatus Bathyarchaeia archaeon
CGCCTCAAAGCTAACAGGCAGCGGAAAGATGCATGTGATTTTCGAGACTCCAGTTTTCGTAGTGGAATGGTGGGAGCAGTATGGCTGAAGCGATCGCGAAATTGTTTATGAAAGAAGCATTCCCTCGCGTTCTCAAGGCTACGGTTTGGGGCACGGTAACTTTTTTGGCTGTCTATTGGCTGCCGATGATGCTTTATCCCACTGATATATTTCCACTTGATTATGCCACTCCGCTGTTCCAATTCGCTACAATAGCAGTATTCTTCGCTGTGGCAGGGCAACTTTTCTCCGGAACCGTTATAGGATGCGGCTTTGGGGTAGCAAAAGCGATAGTTGTAATTGCTTACTTTTTTTCTGTCTCGGACGGCGGCGTTTTCAGTGTATCGTTACCCATTTCGGAACTTACAGTAAACTTGGCAGTTGACATCAGCGTCCTCCTCTTGATGATCGTCTCGGTGAATCTGCTTAACATCGCAAAAAATCTTCTTGCAGCCATAGTTCTGCTCACCGAAAAGTCAAACAACATCGACCTCACTTGAATCAGAAGAAAAAATGGTTATGACCTGCTGGTGGTGACATATGGATAAACTAAAAAAACTGCTAATCTTCTCTTCGCTGATTCTCCTGCTGACCTTTGAGGCTATTGCTTATCCTGTGTTTCCCCTTACATTCAACAAAAACTCCAGTGGAGTTGCCGACTGCTTGGTCTCCCAAAAAGCTGAGCTAACGGATGCAAAGCCTGTTTTTCAGAAAGGATTGTCTTACTCGTGTTGGTCTAACCATGATTTCGGCAGTTCTGTATCTGATGAGTCTCTGAGGCTTTTGACCGAAACGGGCACGGAATGGATAGCGCTCTGTTTCTCATGGATTCAATCTAGCACGACATCACATTACATACATCTCAGCTCTAGCGGCACACAAACCCCCGAGTCCCTTGAACACGCTATAACCACAGCCCACAGTTTAGGCTTGAAGGTTATGTTGAAGCCGATGGTTGAGGCAGTAGAACGGGAAGAAACCCTCCCCTATCCCGTGTGGAGAGGCGAGATTCAACCGTCAGATGAGTGGTTTGAAAGCTACTCTGCCTTCATCAATTTTTTCGCCGAATTTGCTGAGCGGAATAATGTGGAACTCTTCTCGGTTGGGTGCGAATACAAGGCAACGACTGGGGAGAAAGAGCAGTGGGAAACGGTGATTCAGGGGGTGCGGGAACGCTACTCTGGTCCCGTAGTGTATTCTGCTGACTGGACTAACTACCAGAACATCGAGTGGTGGGATTCTGTGGATTACGTGGGAATAGATGCCTACTTCCCGTTATCTGTGTTAAAGTATGACCCCACCTTCGATGAACTGAAGAACGCCTGGGTCAACTACGCAGACGAGATAGAAGCATGGCTGTCAACAGTAAACAAGCCTGTAATATTCACGGAAATCGGGTACCGAAGCGGCGACGGAACAAACATGTGCCCATCAAACTATTGGTCTGACATGCCCGTTGACCTTCAGGAACAGCGGGACTGCTACGAAGCCGCATTCCAGACGCTGTGGACCCGAAGCTGGTTCCACGGATTTTACTGGTGGACTTGGATATATGACCCCGAACAAGGGGGACCAAACGATTCTTTTCACACACCACAAAACAAGCCCACCCAAGATGTCATCACCCAATGGTACTCTAGGGATAGACAGTTTGCGGTCATAGACCAAACTTTCACAAGCGCCAAGAAATGTGGCGTCAACGAAGCCCAGTCAGTCGGTTTCCACGTCGAATGGGAGCATGATGGCGCAGATGTGATTGATGGCAGCGTTTACGTGAATGGAACAGAGCATGTAACCAACAGCACCGGATGGATAAGCTTCAGCGTAGCGTATGAGACTGTGGGCGAACGTTCATGGGCGGTCACAGACTTTCAGCATTCTGAAGCGAGCGGATACAGGGTAACCGCTGAGAGTCCCAGCATAGTTTGGGACAAAGTTGTAGTTGATGTGGACGTTGACTTGTCTTGGTTTGGGATGTCAAA
>CAYVVO010000032.1:0-2589 GCA_964455275.1 uncultured Candidatus Bathyarchaeia archaeon
TATACGCCACTATCAGTGCACGTACGAATGGAGACTACTTCTGGTGGGAATCCGGTTGGACGCATATCTCTGTAACCGAGGAAAAAGCAGAAATCGGACGCCTACTAGTGCTTTCAAACCCGTATACAAAAATTGGAAAGACCATCAGTGCCGAGGCAACCATTAAGGGCTTAAGAAAAGTTATGGGACAGGAACTAAAACTGGAATTCTGGGTGGAAACCCCCTCAGAAAAGATGGAAAAGCAGGCCACAATAGATATAAAGGATCTTCCCGTTGGAGAGGAAGCCCGTTACACCGCTGAGTTCACACCCAAGGAAACGGGGCTCTACACCATATACGCGTATTTATACGATGGATGGAGACGAATAGATCGCAAGATAGAGCGCATCTATGCGCAGAAAAAATAACAATCACCAAGCCGACTTGAAAATTTCCAACTCCCTTTTTTTGTTTAACAAATAGCTGCGCGCTTTAGTCTAATTTGGTTTCCAGTTGCACTTGTCCTTGGAGCATTTGGAGCAATCTCTATAGCAACGCCATATGCTGGCTTAGCAGAACGGCTCTCCATAGGGTCAATACGATTATGGATTGAAATTATCTCTCTTGCCTTAATTAAACACTCGAGTTAAGCAGCGGGGTAAGTTTTCTTGTCTTTTTTATCCCTCATTCTATTAACTAACTATTCCTAATTCTTCCAGTTACCAACCAAACATGTGTTACACGGGTAACCTGTTTTTTGCAGAAGCCTATTTTTTTGGTGTCTAACCAATCAACAATGACGACATGGTTAGTCATGTTCCCGAAATCCTGCTTAGTTTTGGTAAAGGCTATGCGGTATTTAGTAAATATGTCCTATTGAATCTGATATTAATGGGTAGACTAACACGAGTAATTCATTCAATCAAACAGAGCTTAGATTCACTAATCAAGTTTATCGAATAAGTTATTGGCAAATAGTCTTTAAAGAATAGCGCTCACACTTATGTATCAAGATTTTTCAACAACGGCTTTTATTATGTCCTCTACAGGTCTCACTTGTCGAATTTCAATGTTATTCCAGAAAACAAAGCCTATGTCCTTAAAGTATTCCTCAACAGCCTCTTGAGAAGAGGCTACAACAATGTAGAAAACGAGATGGTCCAGAACTGAAGCCCAAGCACTCAACACTTGTACACCGTGCTTCTTTGCTCGATCCCATGCATCTTCTCTCTTACCGAGCGTTTCCTTAAACCTCTTCTTCACCTCAGCATTAAACAAAGGACAAGACTCAACAGTGTGCTTCATGTTCACTGCGAAAGTAGGCACGTTTCCAGCTCCAATCGTAAATATTGTTAAGCCCTTTTCTTAAACCTTGTCATCACTGATGCTGGGAATATAAAAGCGCGCGCGAGTTTAGGTGACAGAAAATAAGTAGTGATTAGAATTCCCTGAGAGAAACGGAAACGAGCAAACAGAAGGGCCAGCAAACGAGAAGAACTCGTGGAGGAAAAAAAACAGAAGAGAAGATGAGAGCGCAATTAATATTACATACATGCAGAGTACTCATAAACAAGGTGAATTTTTGCCCAGAAGGTCATACGATCGTGCAGAAAATTGGATGGTCACCTGTTCTGTATGCCACGGTTCAGGCGCGACAGGTGAAGGGGATTCGAGAAAACGATGCCCAAACTGTGATGGAGCAGGACAAGTAAGCTCTACCCAGAAAACGCGAAAATTACTAAGGAACTCTACATGATACGGCATCATAATCAAAGGATACATGCCAAAATCGTTAATAGTAAGCATTAGCGCACGCGTGTGCGTGCAGGTTCTCTGTGTGAGGGTAAGTAGGAGAGAACGAATTAGAATATGAGTTAGAACGGGGGAGAAAAAGAAAACAAGCGTGAACGTTTGGGTTTGGGGTTAAATTTTAACCTTTCTTTCTCCAAAGTTACAATTTGTTTAACCTAACCTATCTATCATTTTGTGGTTTGGACTAAAATTTAATAAAAAAGGGGAATTGTGTTTATTTCCAAGTGTATCAATGCGCCTATTGCCTGACGAAACAAAGAAACCAACTAACCAGTTGGTCTTAGGTACATGTGAAGCTGATCTTTTGTAACTTTTAAGTGCAATCCCTTGTCTGTCCAGCGGGTAACTCCTTTCTCTAGGGCTGAAATGGCCAACATATTGTGGATCGATATTTTTGCTCCAAGTAGTTCATTGGCTGCTTCTTTTGTCAACTGAATCTCAAGATGAGTTATTTTCCACTCTTCCGGATCTATTTCTATTTCCTTCACTTCGCCGATTTTCTCGTCTAATGCGAACACATCTTTATCCATAAATTCTTTACTTTTCATACTTATTTATCCCTCCTTTTCGCGCCAAATCTCTCGATGGTGTCTTGAACCTGGGCTTCTTTTCCAGTTCATCCGAGAGCGCTACGCTGATTCAACCCATTTCAATTACTAACCACACCAATTTTTATTATTTTTAATTTTTTGCTAGCCGCCACGGGCTAGATGTTTTTCCAATAAGCAAATTGCCTTATGCAGATCGCTAGTTTTGTGTTTATCATCATTTTTCATTCACCTTGATTTGCTTATTTCC
>CAYVVO010000033.1:0-2323 GCA_964455275.1 uncultured Candidatus Bathyarchaeia archaeon
CGGTCATGAGCATTCCAGGCCACGGTTTCTTTATTATAATGTAGCCTCTTACTCCGGCAGGTACTGGTTTTCCCTTTTCATCCACAACTTCAGCGTCTATTCCAGGTAGCGGGAATGTTGCGGAGCCTGGTTTCAGTGGAACTAATCCTATGCCTGGTGCCGGCGAGATCATTATTCCCCCGGTTTCTGTTTGCCACCACGTGTCTACTATTGGGCACCGTTCTCCGCCTACGTTTTTGAAGTACCACATCCAAGCTTCTGGGTTTATTGGTTCTCCAACGCTTCCCAAGATTGATAAGCTGCTTAAGTCATGCTTTTTGACCAATTCTTCGCCGAGACGCATGAACATTCGTATTGCTGTTGGCGAGGTGTAGAGGGTTGTTATTTTGTATTCTTCAATTATCTGCCACCATCTGTCGGGTGTCGGGTAGTCTGGGGCTCCTTCATACATGACTATTGATGCGCCATTTAGTAAGGGTGCATAGACGATGAAGCTGTGTCCTGTGACCCATCCGATGTCCGCGTTGCACCAGTACACGCTGTCTTCTTGAATGTTGAAAACCGATTTGTAGACGGAGTTAATGTAAACCAAGTAGCCTCCTGTGCTGTGAACTATGCCTTTTGGTTTCCCCGTGGTTCCAGAAGTGTAGAGAATAAAGAGGGGATGATTGCTTTCAATGGGTAAGGGAGGAACAGGTTTTTCTATGTGCTTTACAGCCTCATGATACCACTGGTCTCTGTCTTCCTTCATTTTGATTTCATGACCAGTTCTCTTTACAACTAATACCTTCTCCACTGACGGTGTATTTTCCAAAGCCTCGTCAACTATCTCTTTTAGTTTAAGGATTTTTCCTCTTCTGAAGCCCCCATCTGATGTTATGACAACCTTGGACTCGGTGTGGTTTATTCGGTCCGCAAGAGCTTTCGAACTGAATCCGGAAAAAACCACAGTGTGTATCGCACCTATTCTGGCGGTTGCCAACATGGATATAACCATTTCAGGTATCATGGGTAAATAAAATGCCACACGGTCCCCATCCTTTACACCCATTTCTTTAAGAGCAGCCGCTAACCTGTTCA
The DNA here is from genome assembly GCA_964455275.1 of uncultured Candidatus Bathyarchaeia archaeon. Taxonomy (GTDB): domain Archaea; phylum Thermoproteota; class Bathyarchaeia; order Bathyarchaeales; family Bathyarchaeaceae; genus Bathyarchaeum. The sequence goes on from CAYVVO010000033.1 coordinate 1,081, forward strand.
CTTCTGTGTAGAGTTGCGAGTAGCTCAGGGTTCTTTTTTCGCCGTTTTCCCCTACCCAATATATAGCTACTTTGTTTCTTCTCCAAGTTTTCAGGTGCTTGTCGACACAAAGGTAGCAGGCGTTGAGCATGCCTCCGGGGAACCATTTTGCGAAGGGTATGTCCCAGTCGAGCACCCGGTCCCATGTGCTGAACCACTCAAGTTTTCTTGCTTCTTGCCCCCAAAACTCTTCGATGTCATCTAACGAGTTTCTGTACGTGTCCATATACCGTTTTATGGGCCAGTATCTTAATTCAACTGGAAGAGAATCCGTTTTCATACCATCACCTACATCCACCATTTTCGAGCGAACACAAAATGTTCCAGCAATATATCTTTTGTGGAATCTGATGCAGAACAGACAGCAATCATTTTTAATATTTTATGTTGAAGGTCAGGTTTTATGATGGATTGCATGTGTTTTTGGCGGGCCCGCAGGGATTTGAACCCTGGGTCTTCGGCTCCGAAGGCTTGCGCGTCACCTTTTCGGTTGACTCGACGCCTTATCCAAACTAGGCTACGGGCCCTATGGAGAATAGATGTTAGAATGGTGATTAAAGTATAGCGGAAGTTCACCATTTCTTGTATTGTGATTTTTTCGTTTTGTGGCTAATGGCTAACATGTTTTTGGGGATGCAGATAAAATATTTAACACTGAAGATGGAGCTGTCACCGCAAACTTCCCTTTTTTGGCTTGTAAGAGTTGGTAATCGATTTTTAAAAAATCCTTATATTCAAATAATTCATCGATGTTAGGATAATCATGAAGAAATTATATTTGGCTGCAATTTTTTGTTCTCTGCTGGTTGCTTCACTCTTCTTTGTTTCTAGTTTTCTTATTGGCATCCTCAAAAATGAATCTCCGGACGTCTTCGTGGGTGTTGATGTGGCTTATGACGATGTTGAAGAAATCAAAGAGCTTGTTGACGAAATAGGTTCTTACACTAACACCTTGGTGGTGGGCAGCAGCGGAATAACTTTCAACGTGACTAAATTGGATGATGTATGCAACTATGTTTACAGTAAAGATATGTATTTCATGATTTACATGCACCCGAAGCCGGAGTTGTTTGATGTGCAACGGCAATGGGTCCAGGATGCTGGGGTAAGGTGGGAGAAACAGTTTCTGGGTTTGTATGCCTTTGATGAACCTGGAGGCAGACAACTGGATAACGCCACCCTCAAAGTGTTAAACGAAATACCT
>CAYVVO010000034.1:0-4322 GCA_964455275.1 uncultured Candidatus Bathyarchaeia archaeon
ACTTTGTAGGCTCTTTCTATGTGATTGAAGGATTTCTGGGAAGGATCAATAATGTCAAATATGTCGTCGACCTGAGAAGCTATTCTCCTGTTCAAATGTTCCAGTCCACCCGGAGAATCAATGAGAACATAAGTGTACGACTTCGTTAAACCCTCCAGAACCTTTTTCAAAGCAGCGTCCGGAAGACAGTAACAGCCCTCTATGAATTTTGTTCCGATAGCCATCATGTCGAAGTGTTCTCCCTCGTAGAGTCCCGCTTCCCAGATTTTGCTTTCCAGCCTCTCTGAGGGGGGAACCCCAACGGTTGTGCCTCCTCGGTCCAGAAAGGTTTCGATAAGCAGCTCGGACACAGTTTTTCTTCCCTCTTCTCTGAGGTCTGCACCCACCATCTCTGACAAGTTCTGATCCGGGTCAACGTCTACAAGAAGGAGTGGGGTTTCACCTTTTTCGATGAAGTATTTGGTCATGAGGGCAACAAACGTTGTTTTGCCGCTGCCTCCTCTACCCATGGTAACGAATCTCTTCATTCTGATATCCCATCCACCAACTATTACGAAAAATAAATTGCTTCACACAATTTATACTTATTCAATTGGCACTGTCTGCTCAATTTTGTAATCTGTCACAACCTTGATTGTGCCACGAAAAGCCGCATCAAGTTCCGTGTCGCCAGTGTCAACCTTCAAGCTTTTCAGGTTCTTCATCTTATTCTTTGTTGCAATGACAACTATGTTATCCATGCCTACCTGCCGGATTACCTCAGGGCTTATCTGCTGGTTTCCTCTCCCGAAAATGAAGCCCTGACCGCCTATAGGAGTAACGATGATCCTAGCGGCTTTGTCCTTAATCTTCTCCAGAATCTGTTTCTCGTTCACGTCCTTGGCTATTATTTTCTTGTTGCAGAACAGATCCATTCCAAGCAGCGTCTTTTTCTCATCCAAAAGGTCTCCTATGATGCGCGTGGTTGTTCCCGCAGAAATAATGTAAACAACATCCGGTTTCATGGTTTCTATGACATAGATGGCTATTGCCGCCTGGTTCCGCACATCACTCTCCGTCATGGGAGACGATATCTTGGATCCTTGAATCAAATTTGGCTCATAGGGACTAAGCAGGTAACCGTGCAGTTTCGCAGAAACTCTGCCCTGCCGGAAAGCCTCCTCATCTATATCCATCACCTCAGCCTCCCAGAGAGGTAACTGTTTTCTCAGGAACCTTGATGTGATCCTTGCCGCGGCTTTGGGGTCAACAGCAAAAACTGCGCTGTGCATCTTTACTCCAGTTGGAACGCCCAAAACAGGAACCTGCTTGTCAACAGCGTTCAGCACATCTCGGGCTGTGCCGTCTCCACCGCAGAAGATGAGAAGGTCAACACCCTCTTTTGCGATTCGTTTTGCAGTCTCCACGGTGTCTTCGTTGCTGGTCTGTTTTCTTTTTTCTCCAAAAACTTTGCAGGAGTAACCGTGTTTTTGGGCTTCGGTTTCTCCCATCAACCTGGCGCCTACAATCAGCCTGACATCCTTTCTGATGTGCTTTAGTTCGGATAGAAAAGATTCTGCCCTTGCCGGAGCCACCGGCTCTGCTCCAAGATTAATCGCCTTTTCTAAGATGTCTTTGCCGTCGGTGCCCTTCAGCCCCACGGCTCCTCCCATGCCTGCGATGGGGTTAACGATGAACCCAACTGTTTTCTTTGAATCATCTTCGTTAATAACTCTCTGTGACAAAGAGACCCCTTCCCTATTCTATCCTGATACCTGTTTGAGTTGCTATAACTATCTGCTTAGAGATAATGAAAGTATCTCTTTTTTGGTTCTTAGAGATGCTTCTTCAGGGCATTTTCTAGAGGTCCACGACCCACGGCGCCAACTATCTTCTCGACGAGGGCGCCATTTTTGAAGATTAGAAAATGGGGTATACTCATGATTCCGTAGCGGCCTGCAATCTGGGAATTCTCGTCAACATCAACTTTCCCGAACAGGGCTTTTCCTTCGTATACCTTAGACATTTCCTACATCACAGGAGCCATAATTCTGCATGGCATGCAACAGTCAGCCCAGAAATCAACCACAACAGGCAACTCGGTTTTTATGAAGCTGTCAAAAGCTGAGGTGTTCAATTTAACTACGCCCGGATTCTGCTGGCCCATCATTTCCTTCATCTTTTTAGCCTTTATTCTTTCAAGCTCTTTATCTTCCATCCTAACGGTCACATCCCAAAAATTGGTTTTCCCTTTTAATTTTCAGTTGCAGGGCATCATTAAAAGATTATGGTTTCAGACTCGATAAACTCTGGTAAATCCAGAAGAATCTGCAACAAATTGTTTCTGAACTTTTTGCCGCATATTTCTCATGTTACGTCGGGATGTCCTTCTTCTCAAAGACCCAGATGCTGATGACAATTATTGCAATCGCCACGGCAGCCAATATAACGAAATCTCCTGCTTTGAACAGGTCGTCGAAGATGACCGACGAATAGTCCCAGTAATTGAAGATGCTGACTGTTTTCATCCATTCTAGACTCCTGGAGAAGTTGCCGAAGGTGTAGAGGAAGAACTCCGCAAAGACCCTAAAAAGAAAATGTTTAGATATTTTCGAAAACATTCAGTAATATAGTCTGTGATGGGCAGACAGAAGTGTCGAGTTGCTCGCAATTCACTTGAAAATTACAAAAGACTTGGCGCCCGACAAGCAGTAAGCCCGTGAAGAAGGGGACATAAAATGGTTAAGGAAAAGAAAAAACGTGTTGTTCTCGACATTGGGGGAATGAGCTGCGTTACTTGTGCGCAGACCATAGAAAAACGGTTGCCCAAATTGAAGGGAGTAATTTATGCCACAATCAATTTTGCGGCTGAGAAGGCAATTATAGATTACGACCCAGATGTGGTTGACCAGAAAGCCATCGAGGACGCCATCTCCGAAGTAGGCTACAGGGTAATTCATCAGGGCGTTACTCTGAAACTCAGCGGAATGCACTGTGCCGTGTGCGCCCAGACAATAGAGAAGGCATTAAGCCAGAAAGAGGGCGTATACAAGGCTGTCGTCAACTTTGCCCTAGAAACGGCGACTGTAGAATATAATCCAGCGCAGATCAGTTTAGAGGGAATCAAGAAGGCTATACGAGACGTAGGATACGGCGTCATCGAACCCGAGGGGGGCACGGAAGACGCAGAACAAAGGGAAAGAGACCGAGAAATACGGTCACTGAAACTCAAGTTAGCCTTTTCCGCGGCAGTAACCATACCCGTAGTAATCTACAGCAACGCCAGCTTTCTGCCATTCACTCTCCCCACCCTACCCATAGACAATTTCATTCCGTTGCTGCTGTTCGTTTTAGCCACGCCAGTTCACTTCATTGTTGGGCACAGCTTCTTTGTAGGCGCATACAAGGCGCTCCGAAACAAAAACCCAAACATGGATGTGCTGGTTACTATGGGCACCTCAGCCGCGTACTTCTACAGCGTCTACGTCACCTTCTCGGGTCAAGGAAACCTGTATTATACGACTGCCGTGTCCCTGATGACCTTCCTTATTCTGGGCAAACTGTTGGAGGCGGTAGCCAAGGGCAGAACATCCGCGGCTATAAGAAAACTGATGGGGCTTCGAGCCAAAACAGCCCGGGTTGTAAGAGACGGCGAAGAAATGGAGATACCTGTAGAGGACGTTCAGGTCGGCGACGTTGTGGTTGTCCGTCCCGGAGAGAAGATACCCGTTGACGGAGTGGTGACCGAAGGCTACTCTGGAGTGGATGAAAAGGTGATAACCGGCGAAAGCATACCCGTGGAAAAGAAGGTGGGCGACCCGGTTGTTGGGGCAACCATAAACAAAACTGGGGTGCTGAAGTTCAAGGCAACAAAGGTTGGAGCCGACACTGTGTTAGCCCAGATCATAAAACTGGTTGAGAATGCACTGGGGTCCAAGGCGCCCATCCAAAGGCTGGTGGATGTGGTGAGCAGCTACTTTGTTCCCGCCGTTATTATAGCAGCAACAGCCGCGTTCATTGTATGGTATCTTCTGCTAACGGACTTCATATTCTCCCTCACAGTGTTCATCGCAGTTCTGATTATTGCCTGTCCCTGTGCCATGGGCTTAGCAACTCCCACAGCCATCATGGTGGGCGTCGGAAAGGGGGCAGAAAATGGAATCTTAATAAAAAGCGGGGAAGCACTGGAAACCGCACACAAACTACAGGCTGTAGTGTTCGATAAGACTGGAACATTAACCAAGGGAGAGCCTGAAGTAACCGATATCATTACGCTATCTTCAAGAAAGGGCAAAAAAGTTGACGAGGAAGAGCTGCTGAGGCTAGCTGCTGTAGCAGAGAAG